>NZ_JAMYTK010000005.1:0-275386 GCF_040322355.1 Mesorhizobium sp. M0145 | reverse complement strand
GATTCCAACCCCGCAAGCCAAACCTGCTACCCAACCAAAACTCCCTTGACACCTCTCCGAAGCAGATGTGTGCGCACGCTAGCCCACAAGGGGAGAAGGGAAAGCCGCACGAAGCGGCTCGCCCCTGGAATGGTAAGGGTGAGGGGCGGCGCCGACCTGACGCGATTATTTGAGGCGTAGCCTTATTTTGTTCTTGCTTTGTGCCGGCAGCTATGCTACTAATTTCGGTATGGTGCTAATTGGCTCCAACGACCCGCCGCGTGGCGGGTTTTTTTGTTTCGCCTGAGATCGGGCGAAGTTCACAACAGAATTACGACCGTCGAGATTACCCCAAACAGTGCGATCAGCAGAAAGTCGGCGATCCGGTAGAGTTTCAGTGCCGCCGGATGTCAGGGATAGAGTTCTGGTCGCTTGCGAAGCTGGAGATTGTTCGTGGACCAGGCGGTAATCGTCTATCTTATTCTCAATGATGGTCAGTTTGGTGCCGCTGACGAACGCGAATCCATTTATGCGCTCGAGAATCGGCTAGAGAAAGCTATCGAGGATGCATCGGTCGGCGAGTTTGACGGTGACTTGTTTGGTGAAGGCGAATGCATCCTCTACATGTATGGGCCAAACGCTGAACGACTTTTTGTCGTAGTCGAACCCTTATTGAAATCTTCTCCCGTAGCTGCCGGTGGGTACGCGATCAAAAGGTTTGGCGTGGAAGCCGATCCGAGCGCAAAGGAAGTCCGTGTTACCTGGTAGGTCGGGTTTGCCGACCCATTCGGACGTTCACGCGGCGATGACGATCACCGCGATCACGCCGAACAGCGCGATCAGCAGTAAGTCGGCGACGCGGTAGAGTTTCAGCGCCCGTCGGATGTCGGTGCTCTCGATATCATCGCGCCGGCCGCCTTCGCCCATCAACGCGTCTTCGACCATGACGCCGTCATAGGAGCGGGGGCCGGCGAGCGCCAGGCCGAGCGCGCCGGCCATCGCTGCTTCCGGCCAGCCGGCATTGGGCGAGCGGTGTTTTTTCGCATCGCGCCGCACGGCGTGCCAGGCGCCCTTGGCGTCGGCGCCCTTGACCAGAAAAGCGGCGAGTACGATCAGCAGCGCCGTCAGCCGCGACGCCGGCAGATTGATCCAATCGTCGAAGCGCGCAGCCGCCCAGCCGAAGGCTTCGTGGCGCGGGGTGCGATGGCCGATCATCGAATCGGCGGTGTTGGCGGCCTTGTAGGCGACGCCGCCGGCGAGCCCGCCGATACCGAGCCAGAAGGCCGGAGCGACGACGCCGTCGGAGAAATTCTCGGCCAGGCTTTCGATCGCGGCGCGGCAGACAGCGGCCCTGTCGAGCTTTTCCGGGTCGCGACCGACGATCCGCGAGACGGCAATGCGGCCCATATCCAGTCCGCCGCTGTCGAGTGCGTCGGCGACCGCTTCGACATGCTCGGCCAGGCTCTTCTGCGACAGCAGCGACGTCGCCAGGATTGCGGTGACCAACAAGCCGAGGGGAATGCTCCAAAGCAAGGTTTCGAGCCAGAGGGCGAGGGCGGCCGGCACCAGCACGATCACCAGCAGCGCGACGACGCCCCAGCCGCGACGGTGGGCGTCGGAATCAGTGGCGCGGTTGAGCCTGCGGTCGAGAAAGGATATCAGCCTGCCGAACCAGGTGACGGGATGGCCAATGGCATCGAAGAGCCGGGCCGGGTAGCCGAGTACAAGTTCGATGGCCAGCGACAGGAAAGTGATCAGGATCGGCATGAAGTCTCTTGATGGAGTGACGGCGGCAGTGGACCACGGCGGAAGCCTTGGCCGGGCGAGGGCGCTTTTCCCTCACGCGCCGCTGCCTTTCGTCGACCTCTCGACCGGGATCAATCCGCACTCCTATCCGCTTTTCGATTTGCCCGCCACCGCCCTGTCGCGATTGCCGGAAACAGCGCGCAGCCGCGACTTGGCTGAACGCGCGGCAAGCGCCTATGGCGCCCCGTCGGCGGCGAATGTCGCAGCGGCGCCCGGCACGCAGATCCTGTTGCCGCGCGTCGCTTCGCTGGTCAGCCCGGGCACGGCGCTGGTGCTCGGGCCGACTTATGCCGAGCATCGGCGGGCAGCGGCGATCGCCGGCCATGCGGCGGCTGAAGTCGATGATTTCGAAGCCCTGGCGGCGGCCGATCTTGCCGTCGTCGTCAATCCCAACAACCCGGACGGGCGCGTCGTCGAGCGCGAAAGATTGCTTCGATTTGCCGGGACATTACGCGCCAGAGGTGGGCTGCTGGTGGTCGACGAGGCCTTCATGGATGTCGGCCCGCGCAGCGAAAGCCTGGCCGGCGACGTCGACCAGGGCGGCATCGTCGTGCTGCGTTCGTTCGGTAAGTTCTTCGGCCTGGCCGGCCTGCGGCTTGGCTTTGCACTGGCCGATGCGCTGACGGTCGAGCGGCTGGAGGCGCAATTCGGGCCATGGGCGGTTGCCGGGCCGGCGCTCGAATATGGCATAAGGGCGCTTGCCGATACCGGCTGGCAGGCCGGGATGCGGCGCCGTCTGGCCGAGGATGCCGCACGGCTCGATACGCTGTTCGGCTGCTTCGGCGTGCCTGTCGCCGGTGGCACCGCGTTGTTCCGCTATATCAGGCTGGCGGGCGCCGCCGGCCTGTTTTCGGTGCTCGGCCAGCGCGGCATCCTGCTTCGGCATTTCGCCGATCGTCCGGATGTGCTGCGCGTCGGCCTGCCGGGAGCCGACGAAGAATGGCGGCGGCTCGAATCCGCACTTGCCGGCTGGGCCTCGCGGCGCGACGATGATGCCAAGGGAGAAACTACCCAATGATCCACGTCTGTTCGCTGTCCAAAGTCGAGGAAACGGTAACGAAGACCGGGGCCGGCCGGCTGCTTTCGCTGCTTGCCGCCGGAACGGAGGTGATGCGACCGGCCTCGATCACCAGGGAAAACCATCTGCATCTGGTCATGCACGACATTGCGGTAGCGCAGGAGGGCATGACGATGCCGGGCGAGGAGCATGTCCTGAACCTGCTTGATTTCGCCCGCCAATGGGATCGCTCGCGGCCGCTGGTTGTGCATTGCTATGCGGGCATCAGCCGCTCGACAGCCTCGGCCTATATCATCGCGGCAGCGCTGGCGCCGAAGCGCGACGAGGCCGAGTTGGCCGAGACGCTGCGCGCGCTGTCGCCCACGGCGACACCCAATCCGCGGCTGATCGCAATTGCCGACGCACTGCTCGATCGCAGGGGCCGGATGATCGAAGCGATCCAGGCGATCGGGCGCGGCGCGGATGCTTTCGAAGGCACGCCGTTCGAATTGAAAATCTGAGCCTAAAAACAAATTCCAGCAAAAGTGCGCAGGAGTTCTAGGACACGGCCAAGGGGCGAATGATGATCGGGAGACTTTTGGCCATCGTTGTTGGCGTGGTCTGCGCGACAGGCAGCGCCATGGCCGCGTCCATGCCGGCTCTCAAGTCGATCGACCTGGCAGCGCTCCAAGCCACTGTCGAGGGTTTGGCCAAGGAACTTATGCTGCCCGGTGCCATGGTTTTGCTCAAGACTCCGCGGGGCAACCTCGTCTTCGGCTACGGTACGACTGAACTGGGTGCCACGAACCCGCCGCGCGCCGATACCCACTTCCATGCGGCCTCGAACACCAAGACGATGACCGCCGCTGTCATCGTGCAACTGGTGCAGGAGGGGAAACTGAGCTTCGCCGATCTGATCTCGAAATACGTCCAGCGCGTTCCCAACGGCGACGAGATAACCATTCGGCAGCTCATAACAATGCGGAGCGGCCTCCCTAACTTCACCAATGCGCCGGAACTTGCCGAAAGCCTGGACAAGTATCCTTACAGGGTATGGACCGCTGATGAAGTACTCGGCATGGCGTTCAAACGGCCGCCGGACTTCGCGCCGGGTGCCGAATTCGAGTACAACAACACCAACTACTATCTGCTCGGCCTTGTTGCCGAGAAGATCGACGGCAAGCCGCTCTCGACCATCTTCCGGGACCGCCTGTTCGGGCCGCTCGGCATGAAGAACACGGCGTTGCCGCCGAGCACGTCGAACGCCATCCCCGAGCCATACTCAAACGGCTATCTCTACGGCAGTACTTCGTACGCCCTGGCTGATGCGCCCTATCCGGACGACCTCCAGGCTGCGGCCAGGGCGGGAACGCTCAAGCCCAACGACGACACATGGCAGAACCCGTCCGCCTATTTTGCGGCTGGCGGAGTCATCTCCACCGCGGATGACCTCGCGACCTGGATGCGCGCGCTGGTCGGGGGCAAGCTCTTCAATGCCGACTTCCAGCGGCAGTGGCTTGCAAGCCCTGAGGCGCCGGAGCCGGGCGAACCCGCCATGCAAAAATACGGCTATGGCATCCTAACGCTGACCTTCGGGCCTAACGAAATCTACTATCACGAAGGCGAGATGCCCGGTTACCAGTCCTTCATGGGCTACGATCCGGCCAATGACGTCACCCTGGTCATATGGACCAACCTGACTCTCGCGCTCGACGGCCAGGCGACCGCCAACACCTTGATGGTGAAGATACTGGACGAAATCTACACGGTGTCGCCGCTTCAAGAGGTGAAGTGAGGATCCTCGCGCGCGAATGGAATCGCCCCTCGTGAGCGAGGCCTGAGCTGGTGGGATCAAACACCTACGCCAACCAATCCGCCAGCTTTGCCTTGCCCACGTCCCTCAGCAGGCCGATGAAGCCGTCGGCCTGATGTTCGGCGGTGAGCCTGCCTTTTTCGGCGGTGGCAATGCTGGCGTCGCCGACCACGCCATTCGGGTTGAGATCGCTGGCGATCCAGGCGAAGGCGTGCGTTCCGGTGTGGCGCAGCAGCGAAAATTCCTTTTCGGCGCGGGCGACCTTGGACACGAAATTGTCGGCCTTCCCCATATCGACGAGGTCGGGCCGGAAGTGCAGCATCAGCGAGGTCTCGACGTCGCCGCCATGGATGCCGTGGCGGTCTTCGAGCTCGGTGTACATGCCGGCCGGCCGGCCAAAGCGCTGCCAGCTGGTCTTTACCGCCAGCATCTTTGCCCGCACACGCAATTCGCGGGTGACGATGCCCATGATCTCCTCATTGCCGCCATGCGAGTTGACGACAATCAGTTTTCGGACGCCGGCGCGCGCGACCGACAGGCCAAGTTCGGTCCACGCCTCGACCAAGGTCGTCGCCGGCAGGGTGAGGGTGCCCGGTGCGTGCAAATGCTCGTTCGACTTGCCCACCGCCTGGACCGGCAGGATGCGGATGTCGAGATCGCCGGGCAGGCGCGCGATCACCGTTTCCAGCATGCCGTTCATGATCGAGGTGTCGGTCGAGACCGGCAGATGCGGGCCGTGCTGCTCAATCGCCGCCAGCGGCAGAACGGCAATGGTCGCTTCAGGATCGACGGTCGCGTATTCGGTGGTCCGGTAGTCACCCCACCATACGCGTTTTTTTGCAGCGGTCATGTCATGCCCTCTTGAACCGACAAGCCCAGACCTAACGCGGGAACGATCGGCTGTCGATCATCCCGCCGCAATGACCTCGATCTCGACCTTGAATTCCGGCCGGGCAAAACCGGACACGATCATCAGCGTCGAGGCCGGCGCCGGGCTGGCGAACAGCCGGTCGCGAACCTCCATATAGGGCCGCAGGAAGGCGCGGTCGGTGACGTAGGTGTTGATGCGGACGATGTCGGACAGGCCGAGCCCGGCCTCGCCGAGAATCGCCGATATGTTCCGGAAACAAAGCTCGGCCTGTGCGCCGGCCTCCTCGGGGATCTGGTCGTCCGGGGTGATTGCGACCTGGCCCGAACACAGCACCAGCCGCTTGCCGGGCGGCAGTTCGACGCCATGGCTGTAGCGGGCGAAGGGCGGCTTGATCGACTTCGGCGTGAGAAATTTGAACATGGCAATCTCCGTTCACGGCAGCCTAAAGCGGGATCGATGCGGGCATCAAGATGGCGGTGCATGTCACGAGGGCGATTGTGGACAGGCGATCAAAAAATAGGCACGATGCCTTTCGTACAGCATGACCCGTCCGGCCTTCGCGCCGCCATTGCTCAGGCGGGCATTGCACAAGCGGGCGGTCCCGGCGCAACGCGCCGGTGGCATGTGTCTTGCTTCTTGAAACAATGGTGTCGAGCCCGGCGCGTGACGCGCCGGAGCGAACAAAGGGTGGTGTGGATGTACGGAAAACTCAAGATTTCGGCGGGCGTGATCGTGCTGCTTGGCGCAGGCACGCTTGCCGCGGCAGCGAACGAAAAAGTCACCTTCGGCACCAACTGGCTGGCTGAGCCGGAGCATGGCGGTTACTACCAGGCCGTGGCGGACGGCACCTATGCGGCCTGCGGCATCGACGTGACGATCATGCAGGGCGGCCCACAGGTCAGCGGCCGGCCGCTGCTGCTGGCCGGCAAGATCGATTTTTACATGGGCGGCAATCTGCTGTCGGCCTTCGATGCCGTGCAGCAAGGCATACCGATGCGCGTCGTGGCGGCCGACTTCCAGAAGGACCCGCAGGTCATCATGTCCCATCCCGGGCAGGGGCTGGACAAATGGGAAGACCTGAAGAACGCCGACCAGTACATCCTCGGCGACGAAGGTGCGCAGACCTTCTTCCAGTGGATGGTCACCGACCTCGGCTTCGACGCCGCCAAGCGCGCGCCCTACACCTTCAACCCGGCGCCGTTCATCGCCAACAAGAAGTCGATCCAGCAGGGTTACGTCACCTCGGAGCCATTCGCCGTCCAGAAGCAGGGCGGTTTCACGCCGAACCAGTTCCTGCTGGCCGACTATGGCTGGGACACATATGCAACGACGGTCGAGACCATGCAGGAGACGGTCGACAAGCGGCCCGAGGTGGTCCAGTGCTTCGTCGATGGCTCGGCCAAGGGCTGGTACAATTATCTCTACGGCGACAACAAGGCCGCCAACGAGATGATCAAGAAGGAAAATCCGGACATGACGGATGAGCAGATCGCCTTCTCGATCGAGCAGCTGAAGAAGTTCGGCGTGGTCGATTCCGGCGACAGCGAAAAGCTCGGCATCGGCGCCATGACCGATGCGCGCATCCAGAGTTTCTACGACAAGATGGTCAAGGCCAAGGTCACACCGGCGGGCATCGACATCAAGAAGGCCTACACGCTGGCCTTCGTCAACAAGAGCGTCGGGCTCGACCTGAAGAAGTAGGCCGTGAAGCTGGAGAAAGTGGCGCAACAGCCAGGAAGCGTATCGGGGCCGACGCTGTTGGCGCTGCGTGGCGTCGGCAAGGTTTTTTCCAACGGCGTCACCGCGCTCAGCAATGTCGAGCTGACGATCCGGGAGGGCGATTTCCTCAGCCTGCTCGGGCCGTCGGGCTGCGGCAAATCGACGGCGCTGCGGCTGATTGCGGGCCTGTCGACGCCGACCTCGGGCGTGCTCGACTGGCGCGGCAGCGGCGCCCTCGAGCGTTCGACTATCGGCGACCGTTCAAATATCGGCTTCGTCTTCCAGGAGCCGACGCTGCTGCCCTGGGCCGACGTCTTCGACAATGTCTGGCTGCCGCTGCGGCTGAAGGGCGTGTCGCGTGCCAAGGCGGCGCCGGCGGTGATGGAGATGCTGGCGCGGGTTCACCTGACCGGCTTCGAGAATGCGGTGCCGCGCGAACTGTCCGGCGGCATGAAGATGCGCGTCTCTATCGCCCGCGCCATGGTAACCAAGCCGCGCATTCTGTTGATGGACGAGCCGTTCGCCGCACTCGACGAGATCACCCGCTTCAAGCTCAACAACGACCTTCTCGAGCTATGGCAGGATGAGCGTTTTACCGTCGTTTTCGTCACCCACAGCGTCTTCGAAAGCGTATTCCTCTCCAACCGCATCGTCGTCATGGCGGCGCGGCCGGGCCGGGTGTTTGCCGAGCTTGCCGTCGATGCATCCTATCCGCGCGACGAGGCGTTTCGCACCTCGCCCGACTATGCCGCGCTCTGCCGCCAGGCATCCGACGTGCTGATCGGCGCCATCAACTCAACTGCCGGACCGCATCATGACGGCCATTGAAGAACCAGTCCTGGCGCTCGACCCGGAGGAGGCGCGCCGCGTCCGCCAGGAGCGCTTCGAGCGCATCGGCAGATGGCTGCTGCCGCTGGCGATCATGATCCTGGCCATCTGGCTGTGGGACCGCGTCTGTGTCTGGAACGACATTCCGAAATACATCCTGCCGCGCCCCGGCGTGGTGTTGCAGACGCTGCACGACGATGCCGGGCTGCTGTTCTCCTCGCTGCTGGTGACACTCAGGATCACCTTCTTGAGCCTGCTTCTCGCCGTGGTCGGCGGTGTCGGGCTGGCAGTGCTGTTCGCTCAGTCGAAATGGGTGGAGATGTCGTTCTTTCCGTTCGCCATCGTGCTGCAGGTGACGCCGATCGTCGCGATCTTTCCGCTGATCAATATCTATGTCGACAACCAGACGACGAAGCTTTTGCTTTGCGCCTGGATCGTCGCCTTCTTTCCGATCCTCTCCAACACCACGCTCGGCCTCAACTCCGTCGACCGCAATCTGCGCGACATGTTCAAGCTCAACGGCGCCACTCGCTGGCAGCAATTGCGCTATCTGCGGCTGCCGGCGGCGATGCCTTATTTCCTCGGCGGGCTGAAGATCGCCGGCGGCCTGTCGCTGATCGGCGCGGTGGTGGCCGAGTTCGTCGCCGGCGCCACCGGCCAGTCGTCCGGCCTCGCCTCGCGCATCATCGAGGCCGGCTACCGGCTCAACGCACCAAGGCTGTTCGCGGCGCTGATCCTGATCTCGCTCACCGGCATCCTGATCTTCCTGGTGCTGTCGCTGGTATCGCATCTCCTTTTGCGGCGCTGGCACGAGAGCGCGCTGAGGCAGGAGCGGTGATGGTGGGCAGCGCCAGCACCCCCCTCTGTCCTGCCGGACATCTCCCCCTCAAGGGGGGAGATTGGATGCTATCCAGGATTTCGCTAATCGCCAACGTTGCAAGACGAGCGCCATGGGCGAGGCTGCCAATCTCCCCCCTTGAGGGGGAGATGCCAAGTAGTGGTAAAGAGGGCAGGACAGAGGGGGGTAGGCTTTGATAGCAGCTTCTGGTTCCTACCATCTCGCCAAGGTTCGGCTTCATGCTTCACTTACGCCGGGCTTTTCCGGAGCCTTCGATACCGACGGGTTTGGGCTCGCCGATATCGCAATCGCCGATGGCAAGATCTCCGGGATTACGGCGCATCGATCCAACGCACCGGCGGACGCCACCGATCTCGGCGGCCGCATCGTGCTGCCGTGCTTTGTCGACTGCCACACCCATATCGACAAGGGCCATATCTGGCCCCGAAAGCCCAACCCGGACGGCACCTTCATGGCCGCTTTGAACGCCACCGGCGCCGACCGCGCGGCGCGCTGGAGCGCCGACGACGTTGCCCGCCGCATGGATTTTTCGCTGCGCTGCGCCTACGCGCACGGCACCAGGGCGCTGCGCACGCATCTCGACAGCGTCGCGCCGCAGGAAGAGATCTCCTGGCCGGTGTTCGAGACGATGCGGGAGAAATGGCGCGGCCGCATCGAGCTGCAGGCGGCCTGCCTGCTCGGCATCGAGGGCGTGCGCGACAGGAAATGGTTCGAGAGGCTGGCCAAACGGGTGGCTGCCGCCAAGGGTGTCCTCGGCGTCGTCACCTACATGGTGCCGGATCTCGAAGAACTGCTCGACCAGGTGTTTGCGCAGGCGATCAAGCATGGCCTCGACCTCGATTTCCACGCCGACGAGACCGACGATGTCTCTGCGATCTCGCTGAAGAAAATCGCCGAAGCAGCCCTTTGGAACGGTTTTGACGGGAACATCCTGGTCGGCCATTGCTGCTCGCTGGCACGCCAGCCCGATCTCGACGTGCTCGACACGCTGGATAAGGTCGCCAAGGCCGGCTTGGCGGTGGTGTCGCTGCCGATGTGCAATCTCTATCTGCAGGACCGGCGAGGCGACAGGACAACGCCGCGCTGGCGCGGGGTGACGCTGCTGCACGAGATGAAGGCGCGCGGCATTGCCGTCGCCGTCGCCTCCGACAATACGCGCGACCCGTTCTACGCCCATGGCGATCTCGACATGCTGGAGGTCTATCGCATGGCGACGCGTGTCCTGCATCTAGACCATCCCGTCGCGGACTGGCCGCAAGCTGTCACCGCAACGCCGGCCAAGGTGATGCGGCTCGATAATTTCGGCACGCTTGCCGCCGGAGCGCCGGCCGATTTCGTCGTCTTCAGGGGGCGAAGCTGGACGGAATTGCTGTCACGGCCCGAATCGGATCGCATCGTCGTGCGCGACGGCCAGGCGATCGAGCGCCAGCTGCCCGATTATGCCGAACTCGATGATCTGATGGTGGAATGATGGATATTGCGGCGCTCAAGCGCGACCTGGACGGCCTCAAGGTCGATGACCATCCGGCGATCGTCCAGCAGAAGAGCCGCGACTTCTACTGGTACAGCCCGGTGCTGAAGCAGCAGCTCGAGCACGTCACCGGTGACCTGATCGTGACGCCGAAAACCGAAGACGAGGTCGTCCACATTCTCGCCGCCTGCCACCGGCACGGCGTCCCGGTGACGCCGCGCGGCAGCGGCACCGGCAATTACGGGCAGGCGATGCCGCTGTCCGGCGGCGTCGTGCTCAATCTCGCCGAGATGAACGCGGTCAAGATGATCGCGCCGGGCCGTGTCGTCACCGGCCCCGGCGCCGTGCTCGCCGACATCGACAGAGCGACGCGGGCGCATTCCGGCCAGGAGCTCCGCATGTCGCCGTCGACCTACAACACCGCATCGATCGGCGGCTTCGTCGCCGGCGGCTCCGGCGGCATCGGTTCGATCCGCTGGGGCGGACTGCGCGACCTCGGCAACGTCATCCGGCTGAGGACCGTGACGATGGAGGCTGAGCCGCGGGTCATGGAGCTCACCGGCGAGGACGTGCTGAAGGTCATGCACGCCTACGGCACCAACGGCATCATCACCGAAGTCGAGATGCCGCTGACCGCCAGCTATGACTGGATCGACGTCATCGTCGGCTTCGACGATTTCATGGATGCGGCCGGCTTCGGCAACGATCTCGCCATCCAGGACGGTATCCTGGCGAAACTGATCACACCGATCGCAGCACCCATCCCCTACGATTACTTCAAGCGCCACCAACGGTTTTTCCGGCGCGGCCAAAGCATCGTCGTCCTGATGATCGCGCCGCATGCGATGGATGCCTTCCTCGCCTTCACGGCGCGCAGCAAGGGCGAGATCGTCTTTCGTGCCGACAAGGAGGCCGATCTCAAAGGGCTGCCGCCGGCCTATGAGCTGACCTGGAACCACACGACGCTGCGTGCCATCCGGGTCGATCCGACGATCACCTATCTGCAGACCCGCTATCCGTCGCCGGACCACCTCGGCCACGTCAAGGCGATGGTCGACCGCTTCGGCGACGAGGTGCCGGCACACCTTGAATTTATCCGCTTCGATGGCGCCATCGGCATCGCAGGGCTGCCGCTGGTCCGCTTCACCACGGCGGAGCGGCTGGACGAGATCATCCGCATCCACGAGGACAATGGCTGCTGGATCTTCAACCCGCACCGCTACACGCTGGAAGAAGGCGGCATGAAGCGCACCGACGAGGTGCAGCTCGCCTTCAAGCGCGAGACCGACCCGCAAGGGCTGCTCAATCCGGGCAAGATGATCGCCTGGGAGAACCCGGACTATGATTATCGCTCGGGCAAGTCGTTCCTGTTCAAGGGACTGGAGAAGGCGGGTTGAGACGATGACGGGCGTGTGGCGCTGTACCCCCCTCTGGCCTGCCCTCTTTGCCACCACTTGGCATCTCCCCCTCAAGGGGGGAGATTGGCAGTTCCATCGTCTCGACCATCTTCCAACGTCGTCAACTGGCGAAAGCGATACTGACAGCCGATCTCCCCACTTGAGGGGGAGATGCCCGGCAGGGCAGAGGGGGGTGCTTGGTGCCGACTTGCGAGATGTTCTCCTGTGAACGTCTTCGTCCTCTACGCTCATCCTGTGGAGACCAGCTTCAACGCCGATCTGCACCGGACGATCATCGAGCGGCTGAAGGCCGCCGGCCATGTCGTCGACGACTGCGATCTCTATGCGGAGGGTTTCGATCCCAGGCTGACGCGGGCCGAACGGCTGTCCTATCACGACGAACGCAGCGACGGCGATCCGGCGTCAGCCTATGTCGAGCGCTTACTGCGGGCCGAGGCGCTGGTGCTGTCGTTTCCGGTGTGGAACTTCGGCTATCCGGCCATTTTGAAAGGCTTTTTCGATCGCGTCTTCCTGCCCGGCGTGTCGTTCAAGCTGGTCAACGGCAAGGTGCAGCCGTCGCTGCACAACATTCACAAGGTCGCGGCGGTCACCACCTATGGCGGCAGCCGGTTCCGCGCCATGCTGATGGGCGACCCGCCGCGCAAGCTGGTCAATCGGGTGCTGCGCGCCACCATCAAGCCTGGCGGGTCGGTCTCCTATCTCGCGCATTACTCGATGAACCTGTCGACGAACGAGACGCGGACGAAATTCATCGCGAAGGTCGCTGCCAAGATGGACGCGTTCTGACGCGGGAGGGGACTTTTCCTTCTCCCCTTGTGGGAGAAGGTGGATCGGCGCGTAGCGCCGAGCCGGATGAGGGGTGCTGGAAGAAACGCGGCGTGGGAAGATTGGGACGGGAGCGCTAAACGCTAATTCCGTTGAGGTAGCGATCCTTCCAACACCCCTCATCCGACCGAGCTTCGCTCGGCCACCTTCTCCCACAAGAAGGGGAGAAGGAAAAGAGTTACATCCGCACCCGCTCAGATTTCGGATCGTACATCGGCTTAAGCGACGCTTCCGCCGCAAAGCGCTCGCCGGCGATCTCGATTTCGTAGGACGACGCCAGCACGTCCGCCTCGCTCTCGCCCTGGCACGGCACGTAGCCAAGCCCGATCGCGCCGCCGAGATGATGGCCGTAATTGCCCGAGGTGATCGGGCCGACGATCGTGCCGTCGCGCAGGATCGCCTCATTGTGGAAGAGCAGGGGCTCGGGGTCATTCAGGCGGAACTGCACCAGCCGGCGTGACAGGCCGGTTTCTTTCTTCTTCAGCACCGCATCGCGGCCAAGGAAGTCGCCCTTGGCCGTTTTCACCGCGAAACCCAGCCCGGCCTCCAGCACATTGTCCTCGTCGGTGATGTCGTGGCCGAAATGCCTGAAGGCCTTTTCGATGCGGCAGGAATCCAGCGTATGCAGGCCGCATAGCTTCAGGCCGGCGTCAGTGCCGGCTTCCGCGATGGCCTCGAAGACATGGGCAGCCTGATCGGTCGAGACATAAAGCTCCCAACCGAGCTCGCCGACATAGGTGACGCGGTGGGCGCGGGCCAGGCCCATGCCGATCTCGATCTCCTGAAACGTGCCGAACGGGTTGTTGTTATTGGAGAAATCATTCGGGCTGACCTTTTGGATCAGCTTCCTCGAATCCGGGCCCATCAGGCAAAGCACCGCTTCGGCAGCGGTCACATCGGTGATGACGACGAACTCGTCGGCAAGATGTTTTCTCAGCCAGGCCAGGTCGCGTTGCAGCGTGGCGCCGGGCACGACGAGGAAGAAGGCGGTTTCGGACAATCGCGAGACGGTGAGGTCGCTCTCGATGCCGCCGCGCTGGTTGAGCATCTGGGTGTAGACGATCTTGCCCGGCGTCACGTTCATGTCGTTGGCGCAGAGCCTTTGCAGGAAGGCGCAGGCGTCGCGGCCCTCGACGCGGATCTTGCCGAACGAGGTCATGTCGAACAGGCCGACGCCGTTTCGGACCGCCAGATGCTCCTCGCGCTGGTTATCGAACCAGTTCTGCCGTTTCCAGGAATAGCGGTATTCGCGCTCCTGGCCCTCCCGCGCAAACCAGTTGGCGCGCTCCCAGCCGGCGACCTCGCCGAACACGGCGCCGCGCACCTTCAGATGCTCGTGCAGCGGCGAACGCCTTATGTTCCGCGAGGTTGCCATCTGGCGGTAGGGGAAATGATCGGCGTAGAGCAGGCCGAGCGTTTCGGAGACGCGCTCTTTGAGATAGCGGCGGTTCTTCTGGAACGGCTGGGCGCGGCGGATGTCGACCTCCCAGAGGTCGAAGGGCGCCTCGCCGTCATTGATCCATTGCGCCAGCGCCATGCCGGCGCCGCCGGAGGAGACGATGCCGATCGAATTGTAGCCGGTCGCCATCCAGTAGCCGGAAAGCTCCGGCGCCTCGCCGAGATAGTAGCGGTCGTCGGGCGTAAAACTCTCGGGACCGTTGAAGAAGGTGTGAATACCGGCGGTGGCCAGCATCGGCATGCGGTTGACGCCCATTTCGAGGATCGGCTCGAAATGGTCCATGTCCTCCGGCAACTGGTCGAAGCAGAAATCCTCGCTTATGCCGTTCATGCCCCAAGGCTTGGCCACTGGCTCGAAAGCGCCGAGCATCATCTTGCCGGCATCTTCCTTGTAGTAGGCACACTCGTCCGGCACGCGCAGCACCGGCAAGCGGGAAAGCCCGGGGATCGGTTCCGTGACGAGATAGAAATGTTCGCAGGCGTGCAACGGGATGGTGACGCCGTTCTGGGCGCCAAGTTCGCGTGCCCACATGCCGGCGCAGTTGACGACGATATCGGCTTCGATCAGGCCTTGCTCGTCGCCCTGCGCCCAGGAAACGCCGGCGACGCGGCCGGCCCTGGTATGCACCTTGGTCACCTTGACGTTCTCGACGATCGTTGCACCGCGCTGGCGCGCGCCCTTGGCCAACGCCATGGCGATATTGGCCGGATCGCACTGGCCGTCGAGCGGCAGGTGCACGGCGGCGACCACATCTGACACATTGAGATGCGGGTACATCTGCTTGACTTCACTAGGCGAAATCTCGCGCACATCGACATCGAAGGCGCGGGCGAGAGACGCCTGCCGATAGATCTCGTGCTTGCGCTCCTCGGTCAACGCCACCGTGATCGAGCCGACCTGGCGCATGCCGGTGCCGACATCGGTCTCGGCCTCCAGCTTGACGTAGAGGTCGGCCGAGTACTTCGCCAGCCGCGTCATGTTCTGCGAACCGCGCAATTGGCCGATCAGGCCGGCGGCGTGCCATGTCGTGCCCGAGGTCAGCTGCTTGCGCTCGAGCAGCACGATATCGGTCCAGCCGAGCTTGGCCAGATGATAGGCGACCGAGCAGCCGGAGACGCCGCCGCCGATGATGACCGCCCTCGCTTTGGGAGGAATGGCCTTGGTCGGAATGGTTTTGGTGGGTGAGGCGCTCATGCGGCCTCACGGCGATAGAAGGAGGCGAAGCGGCGCAGGCGTGTGGCGGCCTCCATCAGCACCGGCTCAGGCTGGCAGAGGCTGAAGCGGATGTGGCCGGCTGCAGCCTCGCCGAAGCTCGAGCCGGGCATGACGCCGACCTTCTCCTGGTCGAGGAAAGCCCAGGCGAATTTTTCGTCGTCCGGCTCGATCGCCGATATGTCGAGCATCACATACATGCCGCCTTCGGAGCCGCGCACGGTGACGTTGTTCATACCGCGCATGGCATCGAGAACGACGGCGCGCCTTGCGGCATAGCGCTCGGCGATCTCCTTGACGCCGTAACCATTTTCGAGCGCCTCAGCGCAGGCGAGGCTGATGAAGGCCGGCAGGCCGTAGGTCATCACCAGATTGAGGTCGGTCAGCAGCGAGACCATCTCCTCGGGCCCGGTCAGCCAGCCCATGCGCCAGCCGGTCATGCCGTGGCTCTTCGACATCGAATTGATGACCAGCGTGCGTTCCGCCATGCCGGGCAGCGAGCGTGGTGAGACGTGCTCGCCGCCGACCAGCGTCCAGTAGACCTCGTCCGACAGCAGCCATAGGTCATGCTCGCGGCAGATCTGCGCCAGATCCTCCAGGCGCTCTCGCGAATAGACGGCGCCCGTGGGGTTGTTGGGCGTGTTGATCAGGATGGCGCGGGTGTTCGGCCGAAGGGCGGCGCGAATGTCGGCGGCGCGCGGCTGAAAGCCATCCTCGGCGGGGGTCTCGACGACGCTGAACTCGGCGCCCGCCGCACTGAAGGTGTTGGGATAGGTGGCGTAATACGGCGCGACGACGATAGCATGGTCGCCCTGGTCGAGAACCGCTTGAATGGCCGCGTAAAGCGCGGCCTGCCCGCCCGGCGTGGCGATGACCTGGTCGGGATTTGTCGCAACGCCGGTGCACCGCATCGAGGCCGCCGCCATCGCCTTGCGCAGGCGTGGAACGCCGGCAAGCGGCGTGTAGTGGTGATTGCAGGCGCGGACGGCCGTCACGCAGGCTTCGATCGTCTCGCTCGGCGTGTCGAAATCATGGTCGCCGACCGACAGCATGATGATGTCCTCGCCGGCCTGCTTGCGCGCCCAGGCAGCGGAATGAACCTCCCAGCCATCCTTGCCCGAAGGCACGATGCCGGAAATGCGCGATGATGGCCTGGGCATTATGCTGCTCCCGAAATTTCATAACCGGCCTGTTCGAGCCGGTCGCGCAGCGCGGCGATGTGGGCCGGTCCGACTTCGCAGCAGCCGCCGACGATGCCGGCGCCGGCCTCGACCCAACCGACCGCCTGGCCGGCATAGGCATCCGGATCAAGGTCGTGGCGGGCGTGCAGCACGTCCACGGTACCGCCATGCTTGAGCGCCTCAATCGAGGTGAAGCCGTTGGCATAAGCGCCGACTGGACCGCCGAGAGCGATCAGTTCGGGCAGCGCTGCAGCGATCGCTTCGGGCCGGCAGCAATTGATCAGCCGGGCCGCGACGGGCAGGCCGGCAAGAGCGCCCGACGCCGCCGCAATGGCTTCGCCGCTGCGCAGGCGCGGCGTGCCGTGGTCGGCAAGCGTCCACGACACCCATACGGGCTTGCCGCTTTCCGACGCCGCGGTGACGGCGGCGCGCGCCTCTTCGGCCGACGCCATGGTTTCGCACAGAAACAGATCGACGCCGTCCGCCTGCTCGGCAACGATACGGCGATAGATGTCGAGCGTATCGTGGAAGGATATCGTCAGCGCCGGCGCATAGCTGCCGAACAGCGGCGACAGGCAGCCGGCGATCGCCGCGTCGCCGGCCTGGTCGCGGGCTTGCCTTGCCAGTTCGATGCCGCGCTTCTGCAGCGGCTTGAACAGCTCTTCCGCGCCTTCGCGTGCCAGCCGCTCCGGCGTGGCTGAATAGGTGTTGATGGTGATGACGCGGGCGCCGGCGCGGATGAATTCCGCATGCAGGTCGCGCACCAGATCCGGTTCGTCGATCAGCACCCTGGCCGACCACAGCGGCGTCGGCTCGGAACTGCTACGGCGGACCAGCTCCTGGCCCATGCCGCCATCGGTAAGGATGACAGTCTTCATGCTCTGAGCCTCTCGTTCTTTGGATCCCATAACGGCTCATCCTTCTGCACGACCGCCCGAAAACGTTCGCCGAAGATCTCGATCTCGACCGCGGTTCCCGGCTCGGTGAGGTCGGCGCGCAGCATGCCGAGCGCGATCGACCTGTCGATGCGATGACCCCAGCCGCCGGATGTCGTCTCGCCGACGATCCGGCCGTCATGCCACAGCGTCGACATGGTGGGCGCATCGCAGTCGCCGGGGTTTTCGACGACCAGCGTGACGAAGCGTTTCTTTACGCCCTGCTGCCTTTCGTTCTGCAGCGCCGCCTTGCCACGGAAGTCGGGCTTGTCCCATCTGACGAAGCGCTCCAGCCCGCCCTCCAGGATCGAATAGTCGGTCGACAGGTCGCCCTTCCAGGTGCGGTAACCTTTTTCGAGCCGGAGCGAATCCAGCGCGTACATGCCGAACGGTTTTAGTCTATGCCTCTTCCCGGCCGCCCAGATGGCGTCGAAGATGGCTGCGGTATCGTCGACCTTGCTGTGGATTTCCCAGCCGAGCTCGCCCGCGAAGGACACGCGCACCAGCTTTGCCCAACGTCCGGCGATACTGGTTTCCTGATGCGTCAGCCAGGGCAGGGTGAGGTCGGCTGCGCAGAGTTCGGCGAGGATTTTTCGCGAGTTGGGGCCGGCGAGGATCTGGGTGGAGTATTCCTCCGTCCGGTCGACCAGCTTGAATGTGGCGTCCTTCGGGATGCGCGATTTCAGCCATTCGAAATCATGCCACTGAGCCACAGCGGCGGTGATCAGCGTCATCAGGTTCTCGTCGTGGCGGACCACCGACATTTCGGTGACGATGCGGCCCTTGTCGTCGGCAAAATAGACGAGGCCGATGCGGCCGGGTTTCGGCACCAGGCCTGTCACCTGGAGGCTCAGCCATTCGGCGGCACCCGGACCATCGAGATTGAAACGGGAAAACCCCGGCAGGTCCAGAATGCCGGCGGCATCGCGGACGGCGAGGCATTCCTCGCGCACACGATGCTGCCACGGCCCGTCGCGGCGGAAAGTCAGCGTGGATTCTTCGGAGATGTCGTCGCCTGGCTTCGCATACCAGGTGGCGCGTTCCCAGCCATTATAGGCGTCGAACCGGGCGCCGAGTGCCTTGATGCGGTCGTGGAGCGGCGACAGCTTGCGGTCGCGCCCGGCCGGCCAGGCATGGCGCGGAAACTGGATGGCATATTCGTTGCCGTAGATCTCCATGCCCTTGGCGACGCAATAATCCGGGGCCGAGGCAAAGGCGGTGAAACGGCGCGGATCGCACGACCACATGTCCCATTCGGTCTGGCCCTCGGTCACCCATTCGGCCAGCACCTTGCCGGCGCCGCCGCCCTGGGCGATGCCGAAGGTAAAGACGCAGGCCTCGAAGGCGTTGGGCACGCCGGGCATCGGGCCGATCAGCGGGTTGCCGTCCGGCGCATAGGGGATCGGCCCGTTGATGACCTTTGAAAGGCCGGCGGTGCCGAGGATCGGCACGCGGGCGACAGCATCGGCCAGGTAATGTTCCAGCCGGTCGAGATCGTCGGGAAACAGCTGGAACGAAAAGTCGTCGGGCATTGGGTCGTTGTGGCCGACCCAGTGGGCGCGGCAATTGCGCTCATAGGGGCCGAGATTCATGCCGTTCTTTTCCTGGCGCAGATAATAGGACGTATCGACGTCGCGCAGCAGCGGCAGCTTCTTGCCCTGTTCCTTCGACCACGCCGCCAGTTCGGGGATTTCCTCGAACAGGATATATTGATGGCTCATCACCATCATTGGCACCTCGCGGCCGAACATCCTGCCGACTTCGGCGGCGCGGTAGCCGGCGGCGTTGACGACGATCTCGCAGCGGATCTCGCCTTGCGCCGTCTCGACCACCCACTCGTGATTGTCTCGGCTCACGCCGGTGACCGGACAGAAGCGGATGATCTTCGCGCCCATGTCGCGCGCGCCCTTGGCTAGTGCCTGGGTCAGCTGCGCGGGGTCGATATCGCCATCATTCGGATCGTAGAGCGCGCCTTTCAGCTCATGCGTCTCGATGAAGGGGTAACGGCGCTTGATCTCGTCGAGCCCGACCACGTCGATATCCATGCCCTGGTAGCGGCCCATGCCCTTGGCGCGCTGGAATTCCTGCATGCGCTCCGCGCTATGGGCCAGCCTGAGCGAGCCGGTGACGTGGTAGTTCATGGGATAGCGGACCTCGTCGGCCAGCCGGCGATAGAGCTCGGTCGAATAACGCTGCATGTTCATCAGCGACCATGACGAGGAGAAAGTCGGCACGTTGCCGGCGGCATGCCAGGTCGAGCCGGAGGTCAGCTCGTTCTTCTCCAGAAGCACGCAGTCGGTCCAGCCCGCCTTGGCGAGATGGTAGAGCGAGGAGGCGCCGACGGCACCGCCTCCGATGATCACAACGCGTGCCGTGGTCGGCAAACCGGCCATGTTCTTCTCCGACTATTTGTTTTGATGCATGTCGTTGTCCCAAAACCGCCACGCACTTTTGGGCGACATGCATTCGTTCAATAGACAGGCGGCGAAACCACCCAGATGACGACAGCCGGCTCGGCTCCAGGATTGCGCCAGCGGAACGGCTTGCCGTCGAAGCGGAAGGAGTCGCCTTCGCCAAGCCGGTGCCAGATGCCAGCAATTTCGATGTCGAAACTGCCCGAAGCGACGTAGCCGGCTTCCTCGGTCGGCCGGCGCGCCTCGGCCTTCATCTCGGCACCCGGAGCGAAGACCGAACGCAGCATCTCGAAGCTACCGCCGAGATCGGGCGACAGAAGCTCCTCCACCAGGCCGGAATCGCTTGTGCCAAGCGTGCGCCGGTTGCCGGCGCGCACGACCACGCCGCGCTCGGTCTCGACAGGCACGTCATGGCTGAAGAACAGGCTGACCGGCACGCCGAACAATTCGGCGAAGGCCCTGAGATCGCCGAGCGACGGGACCGACAGACCGCGCTCGACCTGGCTGACCCAGCCGACGGAACGGCCGAGCTTCAGTGCGATTTCAGCAAGCGTCAAGCCGCGCGCCTTGCGCAACGCGCGAATGTCGCCGGCCAGCAGCCGTTCGCCGCTGTCCTGTTCCGATCTGGCGGCGGTTGAGGGCAAAGCCATCCCTGTCTTGGTGAAAAATTCCCAGCAAATTTCATTTGATGGCGGGTTCATGAAAAAATCAAGAGGATTTTCACGCAACCACAAGATTTACTTGCGCCATTTTGACGGTTCGGGCAAAGGCTCGGCGCACGAGCGGCGAGTGGGGCGCCCGGTCGAGGCGGGTAGGCTATCGGGCGTTCAAAAAGACGCGCAAGGATGCTCCCCATCACTTCTAGTCGGCGCATGATCCTTCCGGAAAATCGGGTTCGGGATCATACGCAAAAGGACGGCCCATGCTGGAAAACAACTCCCGGATTGCGGCGGCGATCGTCGATGACGCGATCACCTCGCGGCGGTCGGTACGCGCCTTCTTGCCCGATATGGTCGACGACGAGACCATCCGCGATATTCTCGCCGTTGCCGCGCGCGCGCCCTCAGGCACCAATATGCAACCCTGGAAAGTCTATGTGACCAAGGGCGAGGTCAAGCAGCGCATCACCGACGCCATCCTCAGCTCGGGCATCCGCGCCGAAAAGGCCGAGTGGGACGAGTACCGCTACTATCCCGACCAGTTCTTCGAACCCTATCTGACGCGACGGCGGGCCAACGGCTTCGGCCTCTACGGCGTGCTCGGCATCGGCCGGCGCGAGGTCGACAGGATGCGTGCGCAGCACGACCGCAACTTCGTCTTCTTCGACGCGCCGGTCGGCATGATCTTCACCGTCGACCGGCGGCTGAACAAGGGGTCGTGGATCGACTACGGCATGTTCCTGCAAAACATCATGGTCGCCGCGCGGGGCAGGGGCCTGCACACCTGTCCGCAAGCTGCCTTCGCGCCCTATCACCGGCAGATCAGGCCGGTGCTCAACATTCCCGACGAGGAGATCGTCGTCTGCGGCATGGCGCTCGGCCATGAGGATACGTCCAAGCCCGAAAATGCCTTCCGCACCGACCGCGCGCCGCTGGAAGAGTGGGTGACGTTCGCGGAGTGACGTGAAGCGCCGTCCGGCTCTACTGCACTTCGTAGCCGACTTCCTCGCTCGCATGGCAGAGCGCTTTCCAGAACGAGCGGGCAAACGAGCGGAACACATAGATGTCGAACTGATCGGCGCCGGTGCGCTGGATCTGCGCGAAGATGTCGTGATGCATGGTCGAGCGGCCGGCGCCGATCGGGAAGGCCGGCAGCGCGAAGTCGATGGCGAAGAATTTCGCCAGCACCCACTCGGCCTTCGGCCCGGCGATACGGATCGCGGTGCGGCCGTGCGAAAGGTCGGTCACCGTACCGATGGCCGAAGTGACGACACTGGCAAAGGCCGGCGCCAATCCCTCGGCTTCATCGACCACAGTGAACTTTCCCGGCGCAAAGCCGAACACCGACCTGGCGCCGTTCGTCACACCGCCACCGGCGCCGTCGGGCAAAGCCAGGCCGGTGACCGCATGGATGCCGGCCATCAACTTCTTCTCCTCGCCGGGCCAGGCGGCGAGCTGCAGGATCGAACCCGGCCTGGTTTCGGAGAGGATGATTTCGACACCATGCTCGAAATTGCCATGCGAGCCCGGATGCAGCACCGGCTCAAGCGGCGATTGGCGTTCAACCATGCATGCGGCTCCCGTCCGGAT
This sequence comes from Mesorhizobium sp. M0145, assembly GCF_040322355.1. Taxonomy (NCBI): domain Bacteria; kingdom Pseudomonadati; phylum Pseudomonadota; class Alphaproteobacteria; order Hyphomicrobiales; family Phyllobacteriaceae; genus Mesorhizobium; species Mesorhizobium sp. M0145. Next base: position 253,350 of record NZ_JAMYTK010000005.1, on the reverse strand, counting down.
CGAAGAAATGGTTGGAGACGATCTCGACCGGCCCGAACCGGTTGCGCAGCGGGTCGGAGACATAAGCGCGCGTGCCGCGCCGCGCCTTGCCGCCCTTGACCAGGGCAAGCGCGATATATTTACCCAGCGCCGGCGAATAGCAGCAAGCGGTGATGTGGCCAAGCGAGCCGTGCGGATTGGCTTCGTCAAGCTCCTCGACGATGTGTGCGCCGCCATTGAGCGGCTGGTTGTCGAGCGAAACAATACCGACGAGTTCCAGGCGGTCGGGCGCGATCAGCCCCTCGCGGTCCATCATCGCCGAACCGATGAACGGCTTCTTCTTCGACAGCATCCAGTCGAGATGCAGGTCGCGTGCCGTGGTACGGCCGTCGATCTCGGCACCGGTGACGTGGCCTTTCTCGATGCGCATGGTGCCCAGCGCCTCCAGCCCGTAGGTCACCAGCCCGAACGGCTTGCCGGCTTCGATCAGCGCCTCCCAGACATGGGTGCCGTAGCCGGCGCCGGAATAGACCTCGAAGGCCATTTCGCCGGAGAAGGACAGCCGGCAGATCATCACCGGCACGCCGGCGATTTCGCCGTGGACGATGCCCATGAAGGGCAGGGCGGCATTGTCGACGGCAGTGCCGCTGACGCAAGCAGCCAGTATCTGCCTTGCCTTCGGCCCGCCGATGGCGGCACCGGCCCATTGGTCGGTCACCGAGGTGACGTGGACCTTCAGCGCCGGCCAGATCACGTCGAGGAAATATTCCAGATGCTGCATCACCTTGCCGGCATTGGCGGTGGTGGTGGTCATCAGGAAATCCTGCTCGCCGAGGCGCCACGTGGTGCCGTCGTCAAAGGCGAGACCGTCCTCGCGCAGCATCAGCCCGTAGCGCGCCTTGCCGACGGCCAGCGTCGAAAACATGTTGGTGTATAGGCGGTCGAGGAATTCCGCCGCGTCGGGGCCTTGCACCGCGATCTTGCCCAGTGTCGAGACATCGACGATGCCGGCGCTCTCGCGCGTGCCTCTCGCTTCGCGGACATAGGCCTGCTCGATCGTCTCGCCGGGATGGCCGTAGATCATCGGCCGATACCACAGGCCGGCGGAATACATGGTGGCGCCGTTGGCGACGTGCCAGTCATGCATCGGCGTCAGCCGCTCGGGCTTCAGATCGCCGAAGCGTTCGGCGGCTAGCGAGCCGATCGACACCGCCGAAAAGGGCGGGCGAAAGCGCGTCGTGCCGACCTGCGGGATCGGCTTGCCCAGCGCCTCGGCCATTATGGCCAGGCCGGGTATGTTGGAGCTCTTGCCCTGGTCGGTTGCCATGCCGAGCGTGGTGTAGCGCTTCAGATGCTCGACCGAGACGAAGCCTTCGCGATGCGCCAGCCGCACGTCATCCGCCGTCACGTCATGCTGGAAGTCGACGAAGCTTTTTCCTTCGGCCTTGATCTCGAACACCGGCGCCGGATCGGGATCGCCAGGTGCTGCTTCGACGGCAGGCAAGGCCGCCGGCGTGGCGGTTGCGCCCGCAGCGGAAAGACCGGCGGCGCGACCTTCGGCGATCGCCTCGGCGGTGGAGAAACTGCCGGTGAAGGCGCCGGCGCCGATCCATTGCTGTGTCGTCGGCTTGGGCGGCAGGAACGCTTGCAATGCTTCGTTCCATTCCGCTTTGGCTCCGGCCTGGCTGGCCAGATGAATGGTCGGCGACCAGCCGCCCGACATCAATAGGCAATCGGCGTGGATGCTGCGCGCATCGCCGGAAAGCGCGCCGTTGACCATGTCGAAGCGCTGCACCTTGAAGCCGGAAAGCGCCTTGCCGCCCTCGGTGGCGATCACCGCGTGGCCAGAAAGGATCTCGGCCTCGGTCTCGCCGGCCAGCTTGCGCATTTCGCTCGAAAGCTCAGGGCGCACGTCGATGATGGCGACGACCACGGCGCCGGCCTTCTTCAGCGCCAGGGCCGCGCGATAGGCGCTGTCATTGTTGGTGAACAGCCCGATCCTGTCGCCGGGCAGCACGCCATATTCAATGGCATAACGCTCGGCAGCATGCGCCAGCATTACGCCTGGCCGATCATTGCCTGGAAAGACCAGCGGACGCTCCAGGGATCCGGTGGCCAGCACCACCGACTTGGCGCGGATCGTCCAGTAGCGATGGCGCGATTCGCCCTTGCCGGGCGTTTCCTTGTGGTCGGTGACACGTTCGAGCGCGGCAAGCGTGTTGCCGTCATAATAGCCCCAGACGGTGGTGCGCGGCAGCAGGCGGACATTGTCACGGCCTTCGAGCTGGCCGGCGGCGCGCGCTGCCCAGTCGGCGGCCGGCATGCCATCGATCGTCTCGCCCGACCAATTGGCCGAGCCGCCGAAATGCGGCTCGAGCTCGGCCAGGATGACGCGTGCACCCTGATCGGCAGCCGCCCTGGCGGCCATCAGCCCCGCCGGGCCGGAGCCGACTACCAGCACATCGCAGAACGCGTTCATGCGTTCGTAGCGCGCCGTATCGGGAGCCGTGCCTGCCTTGCCCAGGCCGGCGGCACGGCGGATGAAATGCTCACAGAACATCCAGAAGCGAGTGCCCTTCAGCGGACCGATCACCGGTCCCATGAAGGTCTTGTAGTAGAAGCCGGCCGACAAAAGCTTGCCGCCGAGCTGGTTCACGGCACTGATGTCCCAGGCAAGCGAAGGGAAGCGGTTCTGGCTGATTGCGGCCAGCCCGTCATAAATCTCGACCATTGTGGCGGGGATGTTCGGCTCGCGAACCTCGCCCCTCAACACTGTGACCAGCGCGTTCGGTTCCTCGACGCTGGCGGTCAGCAGGCCGCGCGGGCGGTGATATTTGAACGAACGCCCAAACAGGGTGACGCCGTTGGCCAGCAGCGCCGAAGCCAGCGTGTCGCCGGCATGGCCGGTATAAGGCGCGCCGTCGAAGGTGAAACGGATGGTCCGCAGCCGGTCGATGCGGCCCCCGGCCTCTGTACGGCGCGGGCTCATGGCTTGTCCTCGGCCCGGTGCCGCGCAACCGAGTTGTGGTCGCCGCGCGCGAACGCGGTGCTGGAGATCTCGTGCGTCAGCGTGTTGCGCACGACCCTGAGATGGGCGCGGCAGCCGCCGGAATGCTGCCAGATCTCATTGTGGTCGCCGGCTGGATTAAGCCGGTCGTAGACATAGGCGTTCCAGGCGTCGAGGTTCTGCGAGGCGGGCTGTGGGCGCTGGCGATTGCCGTCGCCCTGATAGGTGAATTCGATCACGTCGCGCGGGCCGCAATAGGGGCAGGTGATGAGCATGGATCTCTAACCTAATGCAGCCGGGGCGTGGCGCCCTGGCCCTTGTCGTCGATCACCAGGCCACGGTAGAAGCGGTCGAGCGTGAAGGCCGCGTTGAGACCGTGCGGCTCGTCCTTGGCAATGGTCCAGGCAAAGCACCAGCCGGAAGCCGGCGTCGCCTTGAAGCCGCCATAGCACCAGCCGCAGTTGAGATACATGCCCGGCAGCGGACCGGTGGTGATGATTGGCGAGCCGTCCATCGACATGTCGCAGACGCCGCCCCATGAGCGCAGCATGCGGACACGGGCCAGCCCAGGGAACAGCGCCAGCATCTCGCTCATCACCTCATCGACGATCGGCAGGCTGCCGCGTTGGGCGTAGCTGTTGTAGCCGTCGAGATCGCCGCCATAGACAAGGCCGCCCTTGTCCGATTGCGACATATAGAAATGGCCCATGCCGAAGGTCAGGACCGTATCGATGAACGGTTTTAGCGATTCGGTGACGAAGGCCTGCAGCACGTGGCTCTCGATCGGCATCGTCTCGATGCCGGCAAGCCGCATGACCCGCCCGGTGCTGCCGGCAACCGCGACCGCTACCTTTTTTGCGCGGATTTCGCCGCGCGTTGTCGTGACGCCGGTGATGCGGTCGCCGTCGCGCAGGAAGCCGGTGACCTCACAATTTTCGATGATGTCGACGCCGCGGCGATCTGCGCCGCGCGCATAGCCCCAGGCGACGGCGTCGTGGCGGGCGGTGCCGGCGCGCCGCTGCATCAGGCCACCGACGATCGGGAAACGCGCGGTGGCTGAGACGTCGAGCGCCGGCACCAGGCGCGCGATTTCGGCCGTGGTCATCAGTTCGGCGTCGACGCCGAGATGGCGCATGGCGTTGCCGCGCCGGGCATAGTCGTCGAGCTGAGCAGGTGTGTGGGCGAGGTTCAGGCAGCCGCGCTGCGAGAACATGACGTTGTAGTTGAGGTCATGGGCCAGGTTCTCCCACAGCTTCATCGAATGCTCGTAAAAGCGCGTGTTGGCCGGCAGGAGATAGTTGGAACGGACCGCCGTGGTGTTGCGGCCGACATTGCCGGAACCGAGCCAGCCCTTCTCCACCACGGCGACATTGGTGATGCCGTGCTCCTTGGCGAGATAGTAAGCGGTCGACAGGCCATGGCCGCCGCCGCCGATGACGATCACGTCGTAGGACGCCTTCGGGTCGGGCTTGCGCCAGGCCGGCCTCCAGTCCTTGTTTCCGGTCAGCGCGTTCTTGAGAAGCGAAAAGGCCGAATATTCCGCCATTCTTATTGTCATCCATTTCAGGCTTTGCGGCAGACTATAGAGCAGGCGGCCAACGCAAAGCCAAGATTGCGCCATCGCTTTTCGACTCCCCGACTTCGACTGGATTGGCCGACTTCGACTGGATTGGCCGACTTCGATTGGCGGACTTCGAAAACGAGCCGCCTGGCATGACTTGCCCCGTGATATGAGCGTCTTTATCAAGGACGTGCTTCAAAACTGCCGCTGCCGTCCGCGAGTCGCCAGAAAAATCATGTTCTTTCGTTTACTCCGCCTGGTCCTGATCGTTGCGCTTGTTGTCTTGGCGCCGCCGTCGTTCGACGCGATGGCGCAGGCGCTCGGGCAGGGTGCCGCCGGGCTGGTCACAGACCAGCAGAAGGTCATCCAGAGCCTGACGGCCAAAACCGACGATCTCGAGAAGAAGATACAGCAGGACGGCCAAGACGATGCCACCCTGGTGGAAATCCGCCTGCAATTGGAGGATCTGTCGCGGGCGGCGCTCACCAGCGCGCTGGCGTTCCGCTCGCGTCTCGGCGATATCAACGATCGGATCGAGACGCTGGGACCTCCGCCGGCCGCGGGCCAGCCGGCCGAGCCGGACATCGTGACCGGTGAACGCCAGGCGCTGGCTTCCGAAAAAGCCGAGATTAACGCCGTCATTGCCAGCGCGCAGAACCTGTCGATCCGCATCAGCGGGCTGATCGAGAAGATCGGCAACATGCGCAGCGAGCTGTTCCGCAATCAGCTCACCAAGCGCTACGTGCTGTCCGATGCATTGAGCCCGGAGGTCATTTCCGACGCCAATGACGAATTTACCAGTTTCTACAAGGCGGTGTCGTCCTGGCTGAGCTTCGCCTTCAAGTTCAAGTTCCAGGCAATTCTTGCCGCGACGTCGATGGCGCTTGCGCTGGCCGCTGTGCTTTTTGTCGGCGGGCGGCGCCTGTTCGGCCGCGTCTTCGAAGCCGATCCTTCCGTCGAGGATCCATCCTATCTCAGCCGCCTGTCGGTGGCGTTCTGGTCGACATTGCTGCCGTCGCTGGCGGTTGGCGCCTTCCTTATCTCGACGGTCTTCTTCTTCAATTATTACAATGTCTTGCGCGGCGACATCGGCATCTTCCTGAATTCGCTGGTTGCCGTTATCGCGGTGGTGTTCTGCGTCAACCGGCTGACCAATGCGGCGCTGGAACCGCGATTACCGAACTGGCGTCTGATCCCGGTCGAAACCGGCCCGGCGCGCTGGCTGGTGCGGCTGACGACTGCCATGGCCGTCGCCATCGGCATCAATTATTTCCTGTCGGTCGTCAACGACAAGATGGGCTCGCCGCTATCGCTGACCATCGCCAGAAGCTTTGTCGCCACCATCAGCGTCGGCGTCATCCTGATCCTGATGGGCCTGCTGAAGCCGTTCAAGGCTGCCGACGGGAGCTGGCGCCCGTGGCCGGCATGGCTGCGCTACACCGCCGTCGCGCTAGGGCTATTCACCATAGCGTCGGCGCTGCTCGGCTTTATCGGCCTTGCTATTTTCGTCTCGGTGCAGGTCGTGGTTACCGGCACTATCCTGGTCACCGCCTATATCGGCTTCCTGTCGGCGCGGGCGATCGGCATGGAAGGTGGTTTCGCCAACACTTCGATCGGGCGCTGGCTAGCGGCCAATTCAAGCTACGAAGAGACCGCGCTCGACCAGCTCGGGCTTGTCGTCAGCGCCGCCATAAACATCATGATCGTGCTGGTGTTCCTGCCGCTGATCCTGTTGATGTGGGGCTTCCAGCCCGGCGACATCCAGGCTTGGGCCTACAAATTGGCGACGGGCCTCACCATAGGCTCGGTGACGATCTCGGTCACCGGCATCCTCACTGGCGTCGTCGTCTTCATCATCGGCTATTTCCTGACGCGCTGGTTCCAGGGCTGGCTCGACGGTTCGGTGATGGCGCGCGGCCGGGTCGACACCGGTGTGCGCAATTCGATCCGGCTGGCGGTCGGCTATGCCGGCGTCGCGGTCGCGGCACTGGTCGGCATCTCGGCGGCCGGTATCGACCTCTCCAATCTCGCGTTGGTCGCAGGCGCCCTGTCTCTCGGCATCGGCTTTGGCCTGCAGAATGTCGTCTCCAACTTCGTCTCGGGCCTGATCCTTTTGGCCGAGCGGCCGTTCAAGGTCGGCGACTGGATCGTCGCCGGTGACATCAGCGGCACGGTCAAGAAGATCAGCGTGCGCGCCACCGAGATCGAAACGTTCCAGCGGCAGTCGGTGATCCTGCCCAATTCAAACCTGATCAACAATGCGGTCGGGAACTGGACGCACCGCAACAAGCTCGGCCGCATCGATATCAAGGTCGGCGTCGCCTATGGCAGCGACATCAAGCACGTGCATGGCGTCCTGTTGGAGATCGCGCGCAGTCATCCGCTGGTGCTGAAAAACCCCGAACCCTTCGTGCTGTTTTCCAATTTCGGCCCGGCCGCGCTCGAATTCGAGATCCGCGTATTCCTGGCAGACGTTCTTAGTGGCAATATCGTCCAGAACGACATCCGCTTTGCCATCTTCGATGTGTTCGCCGACCAGCATATCGAAATTCCGTCGACACCGCGCGCCGTCGTCGAGACCAAAAAGCACGAAGCGTGGCCGATCGACGACGACAAGATCGAAGTCGAATTCGTCGAGCGGGAACAAGCAAAAGCACTGGCGGCGGTCGAGGCGAAACGTCTCGCCAAGTCGGGACGCAAGGTGCGGAAGCCCGATCCTGACTAGCTGTTTGGAGCTTGCCTTCAAGCCTTCGGAAACCAATTGCGGCATGAATGCGGCATTCAGTTGCCGTTCAGCTTGCATTGCATATAAGCTCACCTGCAAACGGCGAGAATGCCTTGCGAAATGCAACAGAGGCGGTGGCAACACCGATACTGCAAAATGTGGAAGTCTCTCGTCGCCGCCATCGCTTTTCTGGCCGTGGGCGGTTCGGCCCATGCCGCCAGCGCGGTCAACAAGGACGCCGAGACCCGCACGCTGATCGTGACGGAAGGCGGCGGCAAGACCGAGCTGGCGCTGGCCGCCGGCGAAACCGTGGAATTTTGCCCGAGCGGCTGTTTTGTTACCTTGCCGAATGGCGACCTCGAGGCGCTGACCGGTTCGGAGACGATTGAGATCTCGGGCGGCGTCGCGCGCATCAAGTAAAGTCGACGCCATGATTTTTGAAGGCCGGGCAAACGCCCGGCCTTTTATTTGCTTCCGGTAATCGGCGATGAAGGTATGCACTTTTCTTCGAAGCTGCGCAGGGCGGGCTCTAGCAGCGCCTTCGTACCGAGCAGGGCGAAGGCGTAGGTCTAACTGCATTCGACGGGCTGGTGGCGCGGGCTTTTTTGGCGATGTCGCAAACAGGCTGCAAGCGCGGCGCCGCGCCGCCCTATAGTCTGCTCGCAATAGCATCTTGGAGTCGCGGGCAATGGCAGGGTTTCCGGAAAAGGCGAAGGTCGTCATCGTCGGGCTGGGCGGCATCGTCGGCGCATCGGTCGCCCATCACCTGATCGAGCGCGGATGGGACGATATTGTCGGCATCGACAAATCGGGCATCCCGACGGATATCGGCTCGACGGCGCATGCCTCCGACTTCTGCTACACGACCAGCCATGATTTCCTGTCGTGCTGGACGACGCTCTATTCCATCGATTTCTACGAAAAGATGGGTCACTACGCGCGCATCGGCGGCCTCGAGGTCGCCCGCGTCGGCGACGACGCTCGCATGGCGGAGATCAAGCGCAAGATCGCCTCGGCGAAGGCCTTCGGCACACGCGCCCGCCTGATCGATCCCGCCGAGATCAAGGAAAAATTCCCGCTGATCGAAGAACAGATGGTACAGGGCGGCCTGTGGGATCCCGACGCCGGCCTCGTCATCCCGCGCTCGCAGACCGTCGCCGGCAAGCTTGTCGACCAGGCGGAAGCTTCCGGCAAACTCAGGGCGTTTGCCAATACGTCGGCCAGGTCGCTCGTCATCGAGAACGGCCGCATCAAGGGCGTGGTGACCGACCGCGGCACCATCGAAGCCGACTATGTCGTGGTCTGCACCGGCATCTGGGGACGGCTGATCGCGGAAATGGCGGGCGAGGACCTGCCGGTCATGCCGATTGACCATCCGCTTACCTTCTTCGGGCCGTACACTGAGTTCGCCGGCACCGGCAAGGAGATCGGCTGGCCGCTGCTGCGCGACCAGGGCAACTCGGCTTACATGCGCGATACTGGCGACCCTAAGACCGCCGAAGGCGGGCAGATCGAATGGGGTTATTACGAAGAGACCAATCCGCGCCTTTGCCATCCGCGCGATCTTCTCGAGAAAAACCGGGCACGGCTTTCGCCGTCGCAACGCGATCTCGACATGGAGCAGATCCTGGCGCCGCTCGAGCGCGCCATGGAACTGACGCCGATCCTGGGCGAGCTGGGCTACAATGAGAGCCATTCCTTCAACGGCCTGCTGCAGGTGACGGCGGACGGCGGCCCCTCGATGGGCGAAAGCCAGAAGGTGAGGGGCCTCTGGTATGCCGTGGCGATCTGGGTCAAGGACGGCCCCGGCATGGGCAAGCTCATCGCCGACTGGATGACGGACGGCCGCACGGCGATCGACCACCACGCCATCGACTATTCGCGTTTCTATCCGCACCAGACGAAAGAACAGTTCATCTGGGATCGCTGCACCGAAACCGCGATGAAGGTCTACAACCCGGCGGTCCATCCGCGCGAGCCCTTCTCCAAGGCTCGCAATGTCCGCCGCTCGCCCTTCTGGGAGCGCGAGAAGGAACTCGGCGGCTATTTCATGGAGCTCGGCGGCTGGGAGCGCGCCCATGGCTACGCCGCCAACGAGCATCTGCTCGAGAAATACGGCAACCGGGTGCCGGTGCGCCAAAACGAATGGGATAACCGCCACTTCTGGCGCGTCTCGAACGCCGAGCATCTCGCGATGAGCGAGGATTGCGGCATCGTCAACCTGTCGCATTTCGCCATGTACGACGTGGAAGGCCCGGACCATGTCGCGCTGATGGAATGGCTGTGCGCGGCAAAGATCGGCGGTGACGGCAATATCGGCAAGGGCATCTATACCCATTTCCTCGACGAGGAAGGCATGGTGCGCGCCGACCTGACCGTCATCCGCATGGCCGACCGCTGCCGCGTCATCGACGGCGCCGATGCCGGGCCGCGCGACTTCCAGTACATGCGCCGGACGGCAGAGGACAAAGGCTTCGACGTTACCGTCACCGATGTGACCGAGAGATATGTGACCGTCGGCATCTGGGGTCCGAATGCGCGGGCAACATTGGGCAAGGTCGTGGAAAACCCCGACGGACTGACGCTTGAGAATTTTCCCTTTGCCGCGATCAAGCCCGTCAGGATCGCCGGCAAGGACGTGACCGCCTTCCGCATCTCCTATGTCGGCGAGCAAGGCTGGGAACTGCATATGCGCTACGAGGACGGCCTGGCTGTCTGGGACGCGCTGCGGTCGACCGGCGTGATGGCCTTTGGCGTCGAGACCTATGCCAACAGCCGCCGCATGGAGAAGAGCCTGCGCCTGCAAAACGCGGACCTCTTGACCGAATACAATCTGCTGGAAGCCGACCTTGCCCGTCCGAAAGTCAAGGAGGCCGATTTCTGCGGCAAGGCAAAGCATCTGGAATATCGCGCCCGGGTGCATCAGCCGGCCATGCTTTGCACGCTTATCATGACGGACAATACAGATTCGAATGGTGTTCCCCGCTATCCGGTTGGCACGATGCCGGTGATGGACCCGCAAACCGGTGAGACGCTCGTCGACGAGCTCGGCCGCCGCTCCTTCACGACCTCGGTGGCCTATGGTCCGACCCTCGGCAAGAACATCGCGCTCGCCCACCTGCCCTGGGCGTATTGCCAGGAGGGCCGCAAGCTGAGCGTCGAATATTTCGGCGAGAAGTACCCGGTCGAAGTGGCCGCCGTCGGCTACAGGCCGCTCTACGACCCGGAGAACCTCAATCCGCGCAGCTAAGCGTTGCTTGCCTGCCGATTCTCCACACAGGCAAGCCGAGCAGTGCCAGCAGGACCTGAATGCAGAAGCCCGATTCATCGTCGGGCTTTTCGCTTTGTGGAGCGATGATTCTCGCTTACCGTCGCGCTGCGATTGGGGGGTGCCTTTGCGGCGGATCGGCTGGGACAGAAAAAACGATGCGCTTGTGTTTCAGCTGAACCGGAATATCCCGGTTCGCGTCAGCTGGACCTTCGCAATTCCCATTGTGCTGCCCTTCCTGAACGAGTGGGCGAGCCGACCCAAGGATGCACTGATCCATACCTCTATCTTTGCAGCGCTTCTGTTTGCGTCGATATTTCTGCACGAACTGGCACACGCCTGGATCGGACGCCGACAAGGCGTCGCCACCGACATGATAGAATTATATCTCTTCGGCGGGCTCACGCGTTTCAAACGCGCCGCAGCGCCATCGCCTGCCTGGGCGCGGATTGCGATAGCGGGTCCCCTGGCGAACGTCGCGCTCGCCGCGTTTTTCGATGCGGCCTATTATCTGGTTTTTGGAGAACTCATCCCACTTGCGCCCGAAGGGCCATTCGGGTGGCTGCCGTCAAGGTCGGCCGGTCCTCTGGAATGGACGCTTTGGATTGGCGCATTGTTGAACGTGTCACTTATCATTCTCAACATCCTGCCCGCCTTCGATCTGGATGGCGGCGTGATTGCAAGACATTTGTTCCTGAGACGCTTCGGCGTCCGCCGGGCCGCGCAGATCGTCGGCATCTGCGGCATCGTACTTTCAATTCTGCGTTTTGCGATCATCTTGCCTGCCGCGGGTATTCTGTTGTGGCTTCCGCCGTCATTCAAGCCGAACTGGAGGGCAGCGCGCGGGGTCGGTGCTAGAAAACCGAAGCCGGACCCATCCTCCGAGACGGATGTCGAGAAGGCCGTGGAGTGGTGGGGGCGGGGCGGGCACCGCATCCACGAATGAAATTCGTTTTCCGGCGGTTCGCAAAAATGTGACCGAATGAGACCGGCTCTCCACCGGGCTTTTCTCTTTGTCGATCGGCGATTTTCGCTTACCGTGCGGCATGTCTGGTTTTGCCCGTGCAAGACATCTCGTCTCGGGTGCCGCCGCGCTGGCGTCGGTGCTATGGCTGACTGCAAACTCCCGCGCCGCCGAGCCGGTCGACGTCGAACTGGTGCTGGCAGTCGACGTTTCGCTGTCCATGTCGCCGGACGAGCTCGAAATCCAGCGTCATGGCTATGCGGCGGCGCTGACGCATGACGATGTCCTGCAGGCAATCGGCGAAGGCGCTCATGGCAAGATTGCCGTCACCTATGTCGAATGGGCTGGCGCGACCTGGCAGCAGGTCGTCGTGCCGTGGACGGTGATCGCCAATCGTGCCGACGCCGAGCGGCTGGCAGCGCAGCTTTCCGCTCATCCGCCGGCCAGTGCCAGGCGCACCTCGATCTCCGGCGCGCTGGAATTCGCCAGCGATCTCTTTGCTGAAAGCGGCTTCCAGGGCGTCAAGCGGGTGATCGACATTTCGGGTGACGGCCCCAACAACCAGGGCGCACCTGTCGATATCACCCGCGACGCCGTGATCAAGCAAGGCATCACCGTCAACGGCCTGCCGCTGATGACCAGGGGCGGGTTCAGCAGCGCTTACGATGTCAACAATCTCGACCGCTACTACAGCGACTGCGTCATCGGCGGGCCGGGATCCTTCATGATCCCGGTCAATGACTGGACGCAGTTTCCGGAGGCCATCCGCCGCAAGCTGGTGCTGGAGCTTGCCGGTCCGGCCTCGCCGCAGCGAGCGGCGGAAGAGGCGGCGCATCCGCCATTGGTGCTGGCACAGGACATCCCCGTCACCGACTGCCTGGTCGGTGAAAAAATGTGGCGCGACCGCAGCTGGATGTACAACAGCCGCTGATGGCGGAGTTTGCTGTCGATGGTGACATACCGCAGTGCAGCATCTGCTTCATTGACAAGCCTGCGGGCGTCTGTGACACAATTCCCCATCCGAACACATAAAAGGGGAACCGACATGAACAGGATCGGAATTCTTGCCGCAAGCTTGACGCTTGCCGTCGGATTGTCCGCGCCGGCGATGGCCGCCACATCGGTCAGCATCGGCATCAGTGGATGGACCGGCTTTGCGCCGCTGACGCTCGCCAAGCAGGCCGGCATCTTCGAAAAGCACGGCCTCGACGTCACCTTGAAGAAGGTGCCGCAAGCCAGCCGGCCGCTCGCCATCGCCAGCGGCGACCTGCAATGCGCCGCCACCACGGTCGAGACCTGGCTGGTCTGGAACGCCAATGGCGTGACGACCAAGCAGATATTCCAGCTCGACAAATCCTACGGCGCCGACGGCATCGTCGCCCGCAACGACATCAAGACCGTCGCCGATCTCAAAGGTAAGTCGGTCGCGTCTTCGGCGCCGGGCACCTCGCCCTATTTCATGCTGGCCTGGGTGCTCAACAAGAACGGCATGTCGACCAAGGACGTGACGGTCGTCAACCTGGAGCCGGATGCGGCGGCGCAGGCGTTTCTCGCCGGCCAGAACGATGCGGCGGTCACCTATGAGCCGTTCATCTCGGCGGTGCGCGAAAAGTCCGACCAGGGCCATATCCTTGTGACCACTCTCGACTATCCGATGGTGCTCGATACGGTCGGCTGCACGCCGGAGTTCCTCAAGGCCAATCCGGATGCGGGCAAGGCGCTTGCCGACAGCTATTTCGAGGCACTCGACCTGATCAAGAGCGATCCGGCGAAATCCTATGAGACGATGGGTGCCGACGTGAAGCAGTCGGCCAAGGAATTCGAAGAATCGGCCAAATACCTGAAATGGGCCGACAAGGCTGAAAACAAGCAGTTCTTCACCAAGGAATTCCAGGACTTTTCCAAGACCGCCGGCGAGCTTCTGCTGCAGATGGGTTTGATCAAGGAAGCGCCTGACGTCTCGACATTGGCCGACACCAGCGCCGTCGCCGACTAACCGGCAGGATTGTCGCCCGGCGGCGGCGCGTGCGCCGCCGCTTTTTCATTCAGATCAGAGGACGGTCGAAGATGCCGCGCCCCTTGCATCCGGTCTCGCCGGGCATTCGAACCGTGCTCGGCATTTCGTTCTTCGTGCTGTTCGTGGCGTTCTGGGCGTGGATCACGCTTGGCGGCCACGTCAATCGCATTTTCCTTGCCGATCCGCTGTCGATGGTGAGAGACGGTTGGCGGCTGCTGGTCGAGGACCGCTTCTGGCTCGACATCCTTATCACCATCTGGCGCGTCTTCGGCGGGTTCCTGATGGCGGCCATCGTTGCCGTGCCGCTCGGCATCGTGATGGGTGCCTGGAAGCCCGTGGAGGCGTTCCTGGAGCCGTTCGTCTCCTTCGCCCGCTATCTGCCGGCATCGGCCTTCATCCCGCTGCTCATCCTGTGGGCGGGCGTTGGCGAGCTCGAAAAACTGCTGGTGATCTTCGTCGGCTCGGTGTTCCAGATCATCCTGATCATCGCGGTCAAGGTCGGCGGCACACGGCGCGACCTGGTCGAGGCGGCCTACACGCTTGGCTCGTCCGACAACGGCATCGTGCGGCGCGTGATCATGCCGGCCAATGCGCCGGAGATTGCCGAGACCCTGCGGCTGGTGCTCGGCTGGGCCTGGACCTATGTCATCGTCGCCGAGCTGATCGGCTCGTCGTCGGGCATCGGCTACATGATCATCAACAGCCAGTCGCGGCTGGCGACAGGGCAGATCATCTTCGGCATCATCGTCATCGGCCTGATCGGGCTGTTGTCCGATTTCGCATTCAAGGCGCTCAACCGTTGGCTGTTTCCATGGAGCCTGGCGTGAGCAAGCTGCTCATCGAAGGCGTCTCGCGCACCTTCGCCGGTGTCGGCGGTGGGCAGCCGGTCAAGGCGCTGATGCCGATCGATCTGGCGGTTGCCGCCAACGACTTCATCACCATCCTGGGGCCATCCGGCTGTGGAAAGTCGACGCTGCTCAGGATCGTCGCCGGCCTCGAAGCGCCGAGTGGGGGACGTGTTCTGCTCGACGGCAGGGTGGTGGACCGGCCCGGTCCAGACCGCGGCATGGTTTTCCAGTCCTATACGCTGTTTCCGTGGCTGACGGTTGCCGAGAACATCGCCTTCGGCCTGCGCGAACGTGGAATGGCCGAGCACGAGCGCAGCGAAATCGTCGCTTCTTACGTCGATCTCGTCGGGCTGAGAGGTTTTGAAAACCATTGGCCGAAGCAGCTTTCCGGCGGCATGCAGCAGCGCACCGCGATTGCCCGGGCACTGGCCAACGATCCGGAGATTCTGTTGCTCGACGAGCCGTTCGGCGCACTCGACAACCAGACCCGCGGGCTGATGCAGGAACTGCTTCTCGGCATCTGGGAGCGGCGGCAAAAAACGGTGCTGTTCGTCACCCACGACATCGAGGAGGCGATCTTCATGGCGTCGCGCGTGGTCGTGATGACGGCACGGCCGGGCCGCATCAAATCGGACGTTGCCGTCGACCTGCCGCATCCGCGCCACTACACGCTGAAGACCAGCCCGGAGTTTTCGGCACTGAAGGCGCGGCTGACGGAAGATATCCGCGTCGAGGCGATGCGCACGGCGCAGATATAGTCGGGTCAGCAAGGCGCCTGAACGGCTCAGAGACTTCGTAAGTCCTTGATAAGCACGTAAAGATGCAGCGGGTCCGTCGGCGATTGCGCGAATCCGTAGCGCTCGTAAAACGTGCGGGCGCCGTCGTTCTTGGCGTGGACGACGACCGCGCGGATACCTGCAATATCCGCCGCCTGCAAACTGCGCAGGACGGCATCGCGCAACAGTCCGCCGCCGACGCCTTTGCCTTGCCAGTCCAGACTGACCGCAAGACGCGCCAGCAGCATTACAGGCACCGGATGGCGTGCGAGACCTTTCGTCAATCGCTCGGGCGCACCCTCATATTTAACTTCACCAACGACCAGGGTATAAAAGCCGATCACATCTTCGCCAGAGAGACCAATGTAGGTCTGCGAAGCATTGGCTTGCTGGTTTTGGAATGCATAGCGTACGAGAAAGCGATTGAGCGGTTCTTCACCGCAGTCGAACATGTCCACCAAATGCGTGCGGGCCAGTTTCTCGATCTGGAATTCGCTCACGCTGGATCGCGACCGGAAAAGATGCTTGGTTCGTTCAATAGGTGCTTGAGGCGGGGGAGATCACGCGTTGGCGCGTCGAGCGCTGCCATGAACGCGACCCATTTTTCGGCGTCGAGATGGAAGCTGCGCCGGTCGGCTAATGTTTCTTCGGCTCGCGCAAGCGCGCTTTCAAGCACGAAATCGCTGAGCGAACGGCGTTCAGTCGCGGCGGCGGTTGCGAGTGTACGCTTTGCCTGGGGGGTAAGGCGCAAGTCCAGTTTTTCCGATCTGGTGGTTCTGGTCATTGGTACCTCTCGATTGAAGGATACCACGCCAGACAATGTCATGACAATGCGGCCGCGCCCGCGAAACGTGCTGGATCAAGCCGCTAGAAGCTGCTTGCGGTCGACGCGTTCCTGTTGCGGCGAGCGGGCGTACAACTCGCGATAGCATTTGGAGAAATGCGAGGCGGAAACAAAGCCGCAGGCGACCGCCACTTCGACCACCGGCAACGACGACTGGATCAGCAGGTGCCGGGCGCGGTCGAGGCGGATCTCCAGATAGTAACGGGCAGGGGAGCGCCCCATCTCGGTGCGGAACAGGCGCTCAATCTGCCGGCGCGACAGGTCGACATGGTCAGCGACCTCGATCAGCGAGAGCGGCTCGGAGAGATTGGCTTCCATCAGCTCGATAATGGTCAGAACCTTGGAATTCTGCACGCCAAGGCGGGCGCGCAGCGGCAGGCGCTGGCGGTCGGTCGGGCTGCGCACGCGATCAGTCAGCACCTGCTCGCAGACGCGGTTGACGAGGCTTTCGTCGAAATCGTCGCCGATCAGCTTCAGCATCATGTCGAGCGCGGCGGTGCCGCCGGCGCAGGTGTAGATGTTCTGGTCGATCTCGAAGAGGTCGGCGAAGACATTGGCCTTGGGGAACGCCTCGGAAAAGCCCGGCAGGTTCTCCCAATGGATGGCGCAGCGCTTGTTGGACAGCAGGCCTGCGGCGGCCAGGATATGCGCGCCGGTGCACAGGCCGCCGACGGCAACGCCGCGATTGTACTCCTCGCGCAACCAGGCAAAGGCCGATTTGTTCTGGTAGCGCTCGACATTGATGCCGCTGCAGACGATGGCCATGTTCGGCCGGTCCGGTCCGGACATTTTCTTGCGCTCTTCCTCCAGCGAGGTGTTGACGGCGCATTCGACGCCGTTCGAGGCGCGCACCGGCTTGCCGTCGATGCTGGCGAGCCGCCAGCGATAGGCTTCATAGCCGAGCATGCGGTTGGCCGAACGCAACGGATCGAGCGCCGTCGCGAAGGCGATCATGGTGAAATCGGGGACCAGGAAGAATACGAACGATCGCCGAATCGGGTGCTTTACGACGTTCACGGGTAGATCCTCACGCTGCAATGGCGCGAACAGGATGTCGCGATTAGCATAGCGACATCAGGAAAGACGTTTCCTGTCAATTGGCTAGATGGCAACGGAGCGACTTTATTTGCGACACGGGTCGCAAATGGGCAATCGCTATGCGGCGAAGGACGCGACATGCCGCCGGATCGAGCAAACGAGCCTACGCAGTCTGCGCACACGAAAACGCCGCGTCGGCAAAACCGAAGCGGCGCTGGATCGATTTCGAAGCAGCGCTAGGCTGCTTCCGCCGGGATTGCCGCGTCTCAGGCGACGAAGCCGAGGCGCGCGGCAGCCATGGCACCGGTCTGGCCAGGCATGGTGTTGGCCAGGCGCTGGCGCTCGAGCGCGGTCGTCAGGTTCATTTCGCGACGGGCAAAGAGGCGGGCAAAAAGCTTCATGATCATCTCCATTCGGTTGCTCAGACGGGTCGCCTTCGCTTGATGGAGTGGGGCAGCTCGTTTGTTGATGATGATATAGGCTTACGTGAGGGGAAACTAAATCGCAAAAGCGAAGCACTTGATATGAAAAGCGACACGGAATGCGACAAATTTGGGCATTCTGCCCAGGATTTTCGATTATTTACAATGTGTTGATTGCCAGTGCGGGCTGCTATGCGACTTGCTCATATGCGGCATGCGACGGCGACATGGCTCGGGAAAATCATTGGAGTACAAACAAAAAGGCCTGCCGGGCTGATCTGCGCGGCAGGCCTTCAGCTGTTGATACACACGGTTTACTTTGCTCCAGCCCAGGATCCCACACCATGGCGAGTGCCGGCCTTGGCATCGGCAGCTTCGGGCCAGCCGATATCCTTCTGCAGTTCAATCGGCAGCGCGCGAATGGCGCGTTCCGTCTGGTAGCGGGCACGGGCCTCGCTGAACTCGGTCGCGATCCGACCGATGGATGACAGGATAGACATCTCATTCTCCTTCGCGTTGGGCCGGGTTGTCCCGGCGCTTGCAGCGTCAGGCGGTACACCGGGTTTGTTTCAGCTTCATTTCGTGTCGATTGCAGGTCCGTGTCATGGTTGTTTCGGGACCACTTCGATGCGTCCTGCCTTCGATGGAGTTGACTATCCTCCCAAACTGATGTTCAATCAAACGAAATGGAATGATGGTTTGCATCAGAAAAATTGAAGGTCACTTGCCATGAACGCCCCACTCAATCATCCGCTGCCGCTGCTCGATCTCGATGTTTTGCGCACTTTCGTCGCAATCGCCGAGACCGGCAGCTTCACCACTGCGGCCAATGCGGTCTTCCGCACGCCGTCGGCCGTCTCCATGCAGATCAAGAAGCTGGAGGACATTCTCGGCCGCTCGGTGTTCGCGCGCGACGCCCGTTCGGTGACGCTGACCACCGATGGCGAGATGCTGCTCGGCTATGCGCGCCGGCTGCTGTCGATCAATCGCGAGGTGGTGTCGAAGTTCATCATTCCAGACATTGTCGGGGTGGTGCGGCTCGGCTCGCCGGACGATTACGGCGAACGTGTGCTGCCGCATGTGCTGAAGCGGTTCGCACAGTCGCATCCATCGATCGCGGTCGACGTCACCATCGACCAGAGCGTCAATCTGCGCCGGCGCATGGACGACCGGGCGCTCGACATCACGCTGCTCACCAACTCCTACAAGACCAGCGCGATTGGCGCCGAAGTGCTGCTCACCGAGCCGATCGTCTGGGCCGGTGCCAAGGGCGGTTGCGCGCATCTGCGTGAGCCGCTGCCGGTCTCATTGTGGGAAGAGGGGTGTGCCTGGCGGGCAGGGGCATTGGAGGCGCTTGGCCGCGAGGGCCGCAACTACCGTATCGCCTATATGAGCGCACACACGGCCGGCCAGCGCGCCGCGATCATGGCGGATCTTGCAGTCGCGCCGCTGCCGAAATCGTTCCTCGGCAGCGACATGGTCGAGCTGTGCCCGAAGGACGGCATGCCTGACATCGGCACCTACAATCTGGCCATGGTGGTGACGCCGGACGCTAGCGCGCCGGTGAAGGCAGTCGCCGATCATATCCGCGCGACGTTTGAGATGTTCAGGGAAACTGGGAAGTTCTGACCCAAACTACGACCTGAGCGGCGCAACCAGATCGCGAGGGGTTCCGTCGCGGTCTGTCCTCTGCAGCGACAACTCTCCTGCCTTGGCATGGTAACTGTCAGTTTCGTTGGTCAAGAAGGCCACTATACTGTCCCGCGCGCGTCGCGCCTCCGGCATGTCGATCAACGGCCAGACATGGAACATGCCTTGCTCGTGGACGATCTCAATTTCGACGCCGGCCGCGCGCGCCTTTTCCGCGAAGATCAGATTGTCGGGGGTGAGCAGATCGCGTGAACCGGTCAGCAGCAGCGTTTTGGGCAGCACCGACAGGTCGCCGTAAACCGGGCTGATCCGCCAGTCGGTGGGATCTATGCCGGCGCTGTAAAGTCGGATCGCCTCGCGGCCGCCGGCAATGCCCAGCCACGGATCGTTGCGTTCGGCCTCATACATTTCTGGGTTGGCGAGCGACACGTCGAGACCGGGCGAAATCAGCACGTGGCGTGATGGCAAGGGCAGGCCATTTTGCGCAGCCATCATCGTCAGCACGACGGCCATGTTTCCGCCGGCGGAATCGCCCATGAAGATGATGTCGTTCGCGCTGGTTTCGCCGAACATCAGGCGGTAGACAGCGCCGACCATACCAAACATGGCGTGGAAATCGTGTTCGGGAGCAATGGGATAGATCGGCACAGTGATACCGAACCCGAGACGGTCGGCCATGTCGGCGATCAGCCGCCAATGATAGGGGGTGATTTCGAAGACGTAAGCGCCGCCGTGCAGGTAGAGAATCCGCTTCCGCTCGCCAGCCTTGGGCGCGATCTCGTAGACGGGAAAGCCGTTGATCGTGCGGGTTGTGATCTCCAGGCGTGACCGCAGCGACGCAGGCGGCTGATGGTTTTCCGTCTTGCGCGCATAGGCGATCCAGCGCTGCAGGTTCTCGGGGCTGGAAAACGCCTTCTTGCGGCTGTACCTGAGGACGAACGACACGACGTGGCTTTTGAGACTGGGCATGCAGATACACGGACTTCGGCTGAGCCGATTAAGAGAACCCCCGACTATTTCGAAGATTGTGTCGCCACCAAAAAAGTCAAGATTGATGCAATCT
This sequence comes from Mesorhizobium sp. M0145, assembly GCF_040322355.1. Classification (NCBI taxonomy): domain Bacteria; kingdom Pseudomonadati; phylum Pseudomonadota; class Alphaproteobacteria; order Hyphomicrobiales; family Phyllobacteriaceae; genus Mesorhizobium; species Mesorhizobium sp. M0145. Next base: position 233,188 of record NZ_JAMYTK010000005.1, on the reverse strand, counting down.
CAACACGGTCGTTTGATCCCAGCTGTCGACAAAGCGTCCGGCCATGAAGTCTCTGGCCTACCGGCGCAGCTCAACGCCGCGGCAGCAACGCGGCGCGCAGCCAATTGCTGGGTGCAGCCGGAGCCGCATTGCGGCTCCGGCGAATACCGAGCAGCTTGCATTTGTCGATGAATTTCATCCGCGCTGCATGCCCCATCCGACCGAAAGCTGCCTTTCGCTCGAACGCGGCGACACCGGCCAGCCAATGTCCTTTTGGATCTCAGGCGGCAAGCTGTTGAGGATGCGCAGCGACTTGCGCGCTTCGCGTGTTTTCTTGAAGGCCGCACCATAGCGGCCGAGGCTTTCGAACATCGACATCTTGATCTCCTTGGAGCGTTGCGGTGGCCGAAAACTGTTTCCGCCTGCCGTTCGATGTCGGTTAAATGCTCCGCCTATGTATCTGGCGGATTTCACGAAAACGCAATTTCGTTTCCAGATCGGCGCGACCTGGAAACATTTGCATACAAATGAAAAATGGAAGGTCTGACGGCCTATCGGAGGCGAGTCATCCCCGCCCGCGCCGCGCGGCGTGGCCTTCGCGCGAACGCCGCCGCGGGGCAGCGTCGCCGGCAATGCCGTCTTCGCTCACCGTCTTGCGCGGCGGCAGTTTCACCGCCGCCGACAGCTTGGGAAACGGGTCGATCTTGTTCGGGAGCGCCATGGCATAAACGAAATGTTCCTGGAATTTCGGCTCCAGCGCCGTCTCGATCTTCTCGATCTTGCTAACGGTTTCCTCGATCTCGCGGCGATAGCCACGGTTCAACAGCGCCATGCGGGCGCCGGCGCCGGCCGCATTGCCAACGGCCGAGACCTTGTCGAGGTCGCAATCCGGAATCAGGCCCAGCACCATTGCGTATTTCGGGTCGATGAACGAGCCGAATGCGCCGGCGAAGTGGATGCGGTCGACATGATCGGTGTGCTGCTTTTCCATCAAAAGCTTGGTGCCGGCATAAAGGGCGGCCTTGGCAAGCTGGATAGCGCGCACATCAGTCTGGGTGATGGTGATCTTGGGCTCGCCTTCCTTCAGCACATACGAGAAGGTGCGGCCATTGGCGACGACGCGAGGCGAGTGGCCGCTCAGCGATCCATCGACGACGCCGTCCTCGGAGATGATGCCGGCGAGATACATCTCGGCGACCACCTCGATGATGCCGGAGCCGCAAATACCGGTGACGCCGGTCGCCTGCACGCTGTCGAGGAAGCCCGGCTCGTCGGACCAGAGTTCCGAGCCGATGACGCGGTATTTCGGTTCCAGCGTTTCAGGATCGATGCGGACGCGCTCGATGGCACCCGGTGCGGCGCGCTGGCCACCGGAGATTTCCGCACCTTCGAAGGCCGGGCCAGTTGGCGATGAGGCCGCCACGACCCGGTGGCGATTGCCGAGCACGATCTCGGCATTGGTGCCGACATCGACGATCAGCATCATCTCGTCCTGGCGGTGCGGCCCTTCCGACAGCGTCACTGCGGCAGCGTCCGCGCCGACATGGCCGGCAATGCAAGGAAGCATATAGAGCCTGGCGCCCTGGTTGAGCTTCAAACCGATATCCGATGCCTTGATGTGCACGGCGCCGGAGACGGCTAGCGCGAAGGGGGCGCCGCCGAGCTCGGTCGGATCGATGCCGAGGAACAGATGGTGCATGATCGGATTGCCGACGAACACGGAATCCAGGATGTCGTTGCGTTGGACGTTGCCTTCGGTGCAGACTTTGTCCACAAGCCCCGAAATGGCCTCGCGCACGGCGACCGTCATACCTTCACGGCCGTCCGGGTTCATCATCACGTACGAGACACGGCTCATCAGATCCTCGCCGAAGCGGATCTGCGGATTGGATGTGCCCGACGAGGCGGCGACGCGGCCCGACAGCAACGACACCAGATGCATGGCGATCGTGGTCGAGCCGATATCGCAGGCAAGTCCGTACGCCTCGTTCTTGAGGCCGGGCCACAAAGCGATGACCCGTGCGGTCTCGCTGTCGGTGTCCTTGTGGATGGCGGCGGTCGCGGTCCAGTTGCCTTTGCGCAAAATACCTTGCACCTGCGGCAACAGATGGAAGTCGAAATCGAGGCTCTTGAGGCCCCAGTCCTTCATCAGCGCGATCTTCAGACGGTCGAGGTCGCCGAGCGGCTTGTGCATGTCGGGTTCTTCGATCTCGACATAGCACATGCGGATTGCCGCATCGCGGGCGATGACCCTGGTGTCGGCGTCCTTGCGGATGGTCTGCGCGTTGATGACGGTGTCCTGCGGCACGTCGACGACGAGATCGCCGAGAATCTGCGCCGAGCAGGACAGCCGGCGGCGCTCGGGCAGGCCGCGTACGCGCTCGTAGCGCTCTTCCTTGGCGCCCTTGGGCGAGAGGTGATCGTTGGAGGAAACGATCTTGTGCTTGGCGAAATTGCCTTCCTGCACCTCGATCTGGCAACGCCCGCAAGTGGCACGCCCGCCGCACACGCTCTCGACATAGACACCGAGCTGGCGCGCGGCATCCAGAACCGGCGTGCCGACCGGAAACCGCCCGCGCTTGCCCGACGGCATGAACAGCACGAGCGGATCGGTGATGTTGACGGGAGAGTTCATACGTTCCAGACTTTACTTTCTACGCAGCTCGGGTCTTGGCCACGGCAGCGATGCCGCTGTGTCTCGGTTCCTCCCCAGTCCTAGGCCCCATATCGTGTCGGCCAAGACCTGGCTCAACCCCGCGCCATACGCGCTTCGCGGCCGCCGCGCCTGCGTCCGCCATTGCCATTGCCATCGCCCGGCGCGTTGACCTGCGTCCGGGCGGCAACGGCCTGGCCGCCTTCAGCAGGCTTGTAGTCCTTGTAGGTCCTGATCCAGTTGGTGCAGTTCTCGTCGGTGCCGTTCAGCACGTTGGCGCCGCGCACCGCTTCCATTTCCTGCGGCCGCACCGGGTTCATGATCGCCGAGGTCATGCCGGCGCCGATCACCATCGGGATGAAGGCGGCGTTGATGCCATGACGGTGCGGCAGGCCGAACGAGATGTTGGAGAGGCCGCAGGTGGTGTTGACCTTGAGCTCCTCGCGCAGCCGGCGTAGCAGGGCAAATACCTGGCGGCCGGCATCGCCCAGCGCGCCGATCGGCATGACCAGCGGGTCGACGACCACATCATGCGCCGGAATGCCGAAGTCGGCACAGCGCTGAACGATCTTCTTGGCGACGGCGAAGCGCACATCGGGGTCCATCGAAATACCGGTCTCGTCGTTGGAAATGGCGACGACGGGAACGTTGTATTTCTTGATCAACGGCAGGATGGCTTCGAGCTTTTCCTCCTCGCCGGTGACGGAATTGACCAGCGGCCGGCCCTTGGCGACCTTCAGCGCCGCTTCGATTGCCGCAGTCACGGAGGAGTCGATCGACAACGGCAGGTCGACCAGGCCTTGCACGATCTCCAGCGTCTGCACCAGCAGCGCCGGCTCGGTGGCGTTGGGATCGACTGCAGTGACGCCGGCATTGACGTCGAGCATGGTCGCCCCACAGGCGGCCTGCTCCAGCGCATCCTTGATGACGGTCTCAAAATTGCCGGCGATCATTTCGGCGGCCAGTTTCTTACGGCCGGTCGGGTTGATGCGCTCGCCGATCACGCAGAAGGGCTGATCGAAGCCGATGATGATTTCTCGTGTCGCCGAGGCGACGATGGTCCGGGTCATGAAATCTCTCCATCGTGATATAAAGAGTTCTTTATATCGTTATCTGTTTCTGATCAAGCGAATGCTGACGATTCGCGCTGTCAATGCGCGGTCTTGACCATGTCGACCTGGGTTTCAGTGAGGTCGTCATGCAGTATGTGGTCGAGCCGGTCGGCAACGAGCTGGTCGTCGCGGCGGATTTCGCGTTTCCACGGCCGGCGACCCTTCAGCACGCCGGATTCGTCGACGATCTCGGCGACGTATTCTTCCTGGCGGTAGGCCATCACATGGACGCCGGATACACCGGGAATTTCCTTCACCTCATTGATGATGTCGATGCAGAGCTGCTTGCCTTCCTTCTTCTGATCCTGGGCGCCTTCCAGGCGCTTGACGATCTGATCGGGAATGTGAATGCCCGGTACGTTGGAGCGGATCCATTTGGCCGTCTTGGCCGAGGCCAGCGGCCCGACGCCGCACAGGATGAAACATTTCTCGGTATAGCCGAGATCGCGGACCTTCTGCATGTAGGTGCGGAACATCGGTACGTCGAAGCAGTACTGGCTCTGCACGAACTGTGCCCCGGCGGCGATCTTCTTGCCCAGCCGATAGGGCCGGAAATCGATCGGCGGCGCGAACGGGTTGATGGCCGCGCCAAGGAAAAGCTGCGGCGGCGTCGTGAGTTTTCGGCCGGACAGGAATTTGCCGTTATCGCGCATAACGCGGCAGGTTTCGAGCAGCGACATGCAGTCGAGATCGAACACCGGCTTGGCGCCGGGCTGGTCGCCGGCCTGCACGCCGTCGCCGGTCAGGCACAGCATGTTGGCGACGCCCATCGCAGCACCCCCAAGCACGTCGCCCTGGATGGCGATGCGGTTCCGGTCGCGGCAGGCGATCTGCATGATCGGGGCATAGCCCATGCGGGTCAGCAGCGCGCAGATGCCGACCGACGACATGTGGCAGTTGGCGCCGGAAGCGTCGACGGCATTGATGGCGTCGACCCAACCGTCGAAAATCCTGGCGCGGTTGTAGACGTCTTCCGGATCGGCGCTGTCAGGCGGATTGAGCTCGGTCGTCACTGCGAACTCGCCGCGCCTGAGGACGCGTTCCAGCCGGCCACGCGAGGTGTGGCCGGGCAGGGGATCGAGCGGCAAATGGATGCCGGCCGGATTCTCGTCTGGCTGACGGCCGATCATGCCGACGCTCCGGTCTTCGTAGTATTCCGGGCCGCATTGCGGGCGGCCGCGGCCTGCGCGGTGACCCGCAGCCACGCGGAGGTTTCGCGCAAGGACTGATCCACCGGCTTCTGCACTTCCAAAATCTTGTCGCCATGCACCATGTTCCGCGAACCTTCCCAGGCTTTGACCCAGACGCAAGGCATGTCAGGCTCGACCTCGCAATTGCCGTTGGCGCGGACACCGCCGCAAGGGCCGTTGCGCAATTGCTTGGGGCAGTTCATTGGGCACGACATGCCGGTCGAGGAAAGGATGCACTGGCCGCACATGCGGCAGTCGAACATGAAACCCTTGACGCGCTTTTCGACGAATTTCACAGGCCCTTCGACACGGCTGTAGCCGATGCCCTTCCACAGCGGATGGAGGAGCAGGAACATGTCGGCGAATTTGCCATAGAACCATTCGAGCAGCCGCGAATGCCGCACAGACCAAAGGCGCACCGCGAAAGAGCGCTGCACACGCCGCTGTGGCGACACGTCGGCCGGCTTGTAGTCGGATTTCGGCGCCGCCTTCTTGACGATGGTCGCCTGGGTCACGCCGGCTTGAGCCGTCGTCGCCGGCATTGATTGGGGATCAGACATTTTCTTTGCCCCCCGCCTTGACCAGAGCGACCAGCCGCTCACGGTCGTATTTCGCATCAAGTTCCTGAAGAGCCTTCTCGGCCTCGGCTTCAAGATCGTCACTGACCGGGAGGGGTTCTGCCTTGCGCCATTCGGCAAGATAGTCGTCGGTGCCGCCAGCGCCGGTGCGCATGGCGCACATGTCGATCGCCTCGGTGAAGCGCAGCGGCAGTTCGCGCTTGGCGTTCTGCCGGCCCTTCTTGACGATGACCTGGGCGGGGATGTCGCGCCAGTAGACGACGATCAGATCGGCCATAATTTCCTGCTCCTGCAGAGCGCCGTGCGTCCAATCGGACGCACAAACGATGCTCTACCATTTAACTCCGCTGCATCGTGCTCTCCGAAGATCGATTCCGATCTTTTGGCCAATGCAGTGGTTTCGAGCATTGCCGGAAGCGCTGTTGGGCTGCTTGTTATGGGACGACGCGGGGGCCTTCAAAAGCGACGCAATCGACGGCCGCGGTTGAAAGCGGAGTTTCTTCCAGCACTGGTCAGCCGGCGCGGCCATCGTAGCTGCCGACCAGCTTCCTGTGGAAGCGCACGTAACCTCGTTCGGTCGTGCGTAAATGCTCCGCGACGATGTCATGGAAGCGCGGCAGGCGGTGGAAGGGAACGGCCGGATAGGAATGGTGCTCGGAATGGTACGGCATGTTCCAAGCCACGAAGCGCACCAGCCTTGTGGTGAAGGTGGTGCGGGTGTTCTCGAGCATGTTGGCGACATGCGGGCACAACGCGTGCTCGGCCAGCAGGTAGGCACGCAAAAACGGCTGTCCGACCAGCACCGGCAAGATCCAGACCCACAACAGCAGCGCCGACTGCGCGGCGAGCGATGCGGCCAGCAATGCCGCATGGCCGATCAGGAACAGCCGTGCTTCGGCAACCACCTTGCCGCGGCCCTTTTCCGGCACAAAGCCGTCGCGGTTGCGGCCCGCCGCATTGGTTGCGATCACACGGCCCATGGCGATCCAATAGGGGCCGCCTGACAGATAGCGCAGATATTGGCTGATGGTCTCCGGCTTCGGGGCCATCAGTTCGGGGTCGTTGTCCGGGTCGTGCGTATGGCGGTGATGGGCGAAATGGAAATAGCGGAACCATTCCGGCGGCAGCAGGATCAGGAAGCCGGCCACGGCGGCAACAGCGCGATTGAGCCACGCCGTCCTGAACGCCGTTTCATGGATGGTCTCGTGCAACAGCGTGAAGAAGAAGACGATCAGGATTCCCTGCGGCAAGACGAGCAGCGGCCAGAACGGGATGCGGGCGGCGATCAGCGCGCCTAGCAGGATAACCAGCCCGGCATGGACCGCCAGCCGGACAATGCCTGGCCGGTCAACCCTGGCGGTGAGGTCGCGACGGTCCTCGACCGAAAGGCCGGCAATGATGGTGCGGTGGTCGATGTCGCTCATGATGCAATGTTAGTGGCGGGTGGCTGTCCGGTAAATCGGCGCGTCACCAGACGCCGTTCCTTATCCCCGTCCAGAGATAAAACCATACCGTCGGATGATACCATTGTTTCGAAGGCAGGCCGGGATCCACCGTGCCGACCTTGCCGGCCAGCGCATCCCTGACCGCTTCGACGCAGATGTCGCGCGAGAAGGCCGCCTGCCGCAACGCGTAGCTTGAAATTGTGTCGCCCGGCTGCGGTTTGCCACGCGTCTGCCGCAGCACGCCGCCAGTGTCGACGCCGGCGTCGACCAGATGTACGGTGGTGCCGAAGTTCTCCGCATCGCCTGAAGCCAGCGCCCAGTAGCCGCCGTTCATGCCGCGATATTTCGGGGCGATGCCGGCGTGGTAGTTGAGGACCGGGCAAGGGATTTTCGCCAGCGTCTGCCGCGACAGCAAGCGGCAGCCGGCGAGCAGCACCACACCCGGCTGGATTTCCGCGATCGCCTGCAGGCACTCCGGCGCGTTGGCCGACGAGACATAAATGATCTTTTGCCCAGGCTTCGGTTCGGTTTGCAGCTTCTGCCCGGCGGCAAGCCGTGCTGCGTGGCCGGCGAAGAAGCGCTTGCCGAGGCGCGTCAGCACCATCGTGCCGAGTTGACCGATGGCCGAGGTCCAGCCTTGCCGCCGCGCCCGCGCGAGAAGCAATTGCTTTTTGGATTCAGGAGCTTCGAGGATGACGCTGACCGGGCCGAGTTGATCGGCGACGGCGTTGACGATCGCCCAGATATGCGGGCCGCCTTCGGTGACGACGACGATCGGCCGTTGGTTTGTTTTCGACAGTGCCATGCTCTGCGACCCCCCCCCCGCAAAGAACCTGTTCTTTGCGCGCGAATGCTAGGCTGACCGGGTTAACCCCTGGTGATCGGGGCTCAGCGCTTGAATTCGAGGATATCGAGCTTCGATTCGTAATAGGGCGCCGGGAACTCGATGCGCCATTCACTGGCGCTGTTGCGGAAGGCATAGCCGACCTGATCGCTTTCCGGGCCGCTGCCGTAGGGCTTTGCCGGATCGTCGTTGACGTGGAAGGAACCGAGATAGATCGCGCGTTTCTCGCCATCGTCGAAGAAGCGGCCCTTGGTGCGCTGCGAGCCGGTGATCTTTTCCAGTCTCCAGCCGGAGCCGTCGTCACTCACCTTGCATTTGAACCAGCCATAGATGACGAGCGGGCTCAATCCGCCGGCCTTGATGGTGCGGCATTGCCATTTGCCGGTCAGGTCCCTGTCAGAGAAGGGAACCAGCGGCTTTGCCAGCAAAGCGTCGAGCTGCTTGACCTCGGCGGGATCGCCGGCCTTCGCCTCGTCAAGCGCTGCCTTGCGCGTCTCGCCATATTTGTTGAGCCGCGCCTTGTCGGCAGCCGTTATCAGCTTCTGCACCTCGCCATCGGCCAACGCGGGCATGGTCAAGCAGAGGACAGTTGCTGCGGCAAACATGAGGCGAGCGATCATCGGTGGCGTTTCCCTTTTGTTGGCTGTTTTCTTGTCTGGCGCATACCTTAATGTTTCGCCGCGTTCTGTCATCCGTGCCTGAGCATCGACAGCAGAAACGAGGTGCAAAAGAATGCGGATCTTGCTGACGGGATCGTCCGGTTGGCTGGGCAGCGCCTTGGCGCCGCGCCTGCGGGCTCTTGGTCATGACGTCACCGGCCTCGATCCCGTCCCATCCTCGGAAACGCGAATCGTCGGCTCAGTCGCCGATCGCGACCTGGTCATGAGGGCGGTCGAGGAGAACCGCATCGAGGCCATCATCCATAGCGGCGCGCTGCACAAGCCTGACATCGAACGTCATCGCAACGAGGATTTCGTCGAGACGAATGTGCGCGGCACGCTCAACCTGCTCGATGCGGCAGCAGCTTTTGGCGTTCAGCGCTTCGTGTTTACGTCGACGACATCGCTGATGATTTCCGAGTCCATACGCACCGGCTTCACCGGCGGGGCGCGCAAGGCGGCATGGCTGACGGAAGACATGTCGCCTGAACCGCGCAACATCTATGGCGTCACCAAGCTTTCAGCCGAACAGCTCTGCCGGCTCTATCATTTGCAGTTCGGCCTGCCGGTGATCGTGTTGCGCACCGCCCGGTTTTTTCCCGAGGCGGACGACATGGCGCACGTGATCGAACAGTCGGATGCCAACACCAAGGCCAATGAGCTGTTGTTCCGCCGGCTGACGGTGGAGGACGCAGCCGACGCCCACATCGCTGCCCTGGAGAAAGCGCCGCAATTGGGCTTCGACACTTTCATCATCTCGGCACCGACGCCTTTCCAGCCCGAAGATTGCGCGGCCTTGATCGCCGACGCGCCGTCGGTCGTCGCGCGCTATTTTCCGGATTATCCGGCACTCTACACGAAGAAAGGCTGGACGATGTTTTCGTCGATCGACCGGGTCTACGATGCGTCGCGGGCGAGGAAGCGGCTGGGTTTCGTCTGCAAGACGAGCTTTGCCGATGTGCTTGCCGCCCTGGCGATCGAATAGAAGCGCGGCTATCATCGCAAAACGTTTGCGCGGGGAGGTGCATGTTGGGGGTGACGATCCATTTTGAGGGACAGCTGCGCGAAGACGAGCACTACGCTGTGCTATTGCGGGAAGTGGAGGCGTTTGCTGTCACTCGAGGCTGGCCGTTTCGGAAAATAGACGAAGCCGAAATGGTTCTCCATCGGGTCGTTGATGAACGCAGCGTGGACTATCTCGGCCCGGTTATAGGAATAGAGCTTCTGCCGCATCCCAAGTCGGAGCCCCTTCGGTTCGAGTTCGACAGGCACCTCTTCATGCAGCAATTTTGTAAGACCCAGTTTGCCGGGTCGGACGCGCATATCGAAATCATCGAGCTGCTCCGCAAAGTTGCTCCTCTTTTCGACAAGCTCGATGTCTTTGATGAAGGCGAGTACTGGGAACTGGGCGACTCCTCAATTCTGCAAGTCAACCTCGACACCGTCGAAGCCCTGATTGCAGAGGCGTTGCGCAAGGATCCAACTGCAAGGGGACCGATCCGGTTAGAAAACGGCCGCGTTGTCGATTTCGTGTCGGATCCGCAACCGGCGAGCAAATAATCCGAAGCGGGGCGTCTAACGGACGTCCTCCGGATGTGAGGCCACCCGCTTAAGTTCGCCCGTCAGGTCACCATAGCCGGTCGAGCGCCGCTCATAAGCGAGGCCGAGCATTTTCGCCGCCTTTTCGGCGACCTTGTCGAGTTCCGGGTCGTCGGTCTGGGCGATATAGATCAGCTTCTCGTAATTGCCGAAATAGTCCTTGATCAGCTCCGGGTGCTTGTCCAGACCGAGCGGCTTCATGAAGAAGGCATCGAATTGCCGGCAGAGGAAATCGGTCATGTAGAACGACATCATGTCGTCATCGGCGACCTTCGCATAGGCATCCATGCCCTGGTAGAAGGCAAAGCAATGCGGCCCGGCCATACGCTCGACGCCGTGCTTCTCGCAGATCCGGTCGAGCAGGCCACCCGTGCCGCAATCGGCATAGCCGACGAATATGTGTCTGTAGCCGTCGGTCTTGGCCTTCTCGATAGCCTTGTCCATGGCCGGCGCGATGCGGTCCGGATAGAAATGGAACTCCGCCGGCAAGCAGGTCAGGTCGAGATGGTCGAGCCCGAGCTGCTCCTTGACCGCCAAAACTTCGCGCGCAATCATCCCGCAGGCGATGACGAGCAGCCTGTCGCCTTGATCGGATTGTTGTTTTCGCGCGGTAGTCATGGAACCAGTCTAATCCATCTTCGTTGCTGTCCAGCGAATTTATATCCTGAGGGAGACACCATTCATGAAATTGTTCCGCGTCGCGCCAATCGCTATTCTCGCCTGCGCCTTGGCTGTTTCGGCCTGCGCCAACACGGTGCGCGGCGTCGGTAAGGATATCAAATCCACTGCGAAGGCTGTTGACGATACCGTCAAGAAACCCTGATCCGCACGGCTCTAAATATTTGGGAATAAAAAAGCCGCACTGCAAGGCGCGGCTTTTCTCGTCGGTGCCGGACTTATTGGCTCAGGCCGAAGCGCGGACGTTGTGCTTGCGCTTCATGAAGTCCTTGGCGGTCTCGACCGCCACCGCGGCGTCGCGGCAATAGGCGTCGGCGCCGACGGCTTTGCCGAATTCCTCGTTGAGCGGTGCGCCGCCGACCAGCACGACATAGTCATCGCGAATGCCCTTTTCCTTCATCGTATCGATGACGACTTTCATGTAGGGCATGGTCGTCGTCAGCAGCGCCGACATGCCGATGATGTCGGGCTGGTGCTTTTCGATGGCATCGAGATATTTTTCGACCGCATTGTTGATGCCGAGGTCAATGACATCGAAGCCGGCGCCTTCCATCATCATGCCGACCAGATTCTTGCCGATGTCATGGATGTCGCCCTTGACGGTGCCGATCACCATCTTACCCTGCTTCGGCGCGCCGGTGGCGACAAGCAGCGGACGCAGGATGAACATGCCGGCCTTCATCGCGTTGGCCGACAGCAGCACTTCGGGAACGAACAGGATGCCGTCGCGGAAGTCCTCGCCGACGATGCGCATGCCCTCGACCAGAGCCTCGGTTAACACCTTGTAAGGCGCCCAGCCGCGCTCGAGAAGGATATTGGTGCCTTCCTCGATTTCTTCCTTCAACCCGTCATAAAGATCGTCGTGCATCTGCTGCACCAACTCGTCGTCGGAGAGTTCCGAAAGGATGATCTCGTCGTCGGCCATTTTTTCTCAGGCTCCTTGCCGGCTACAACTGTTGCGGCAGCTTAAAAATATCGCGTCAATACCTAACCCGCACGGGCCGGTTGTCCATAGCTGATTTGCGACTTCCCGCAAAACGAAAGCGACCGTAAATCTCTTGGAATTCTTGTCGATTTTGCGACAGGCGTTGGCGCTGGCGGGCCGTTTCGAATAGGGTGCATGGCTACGATCCGGCCAGAGACCGCAATATGCGGCCGCAAACGGATTTCAGGCCGGTGCAAGAGCCCGGCCGGAGTAAATCAGGCCAGAACGAAAGCCAGGGAAGAACGATTATGAGTGAGAACGCGCCGGTCGATCAGGAAGCGTCAAACGCACGGCGCGGGCGCGCTGCCAGCGGTGGCGCCGCAGCCCGACGGGCTGCACGTTCGGGCGGCGGCCCCGGCACACAGCTCACCTATATCAAGCGCAAGATCAACGTCTATGAAGTGCTGGACGAGGAAGGGCTGGCGCTGATCGAAAAGAACACCGACACGGTGCTGGAGGAGATCGGCATCATCTTCCGCGACGACGCCGAGGCGCTGCAGCTTTGGAAAGAGGCGGGCGCCGACGTCAAGGGCGAGCGGGTGCATTTCCCCAAGGGCCTCTGCCGCTCGCTGTTGAAGACCGCTCCGTCCGTCTATACCCAGCACGCCCGCAACGGCGAGCGCTCGGTGCAGATCGGCGGCAACGCGACAGTGTTCGCGCCGGTCTATGGACCGCCCTTCGTGCGCGATCTCGACGGCGTCAGGCGCTATGCGACGATCGAGGATTTCCGGAATTTCGTGAAACTCGCCTATATGGCGCCGTCGATCCATCATTCGGGCGGCACGGTTTGCGAGCCGGTCGACGTGCCGGTCAACAAACGGCATCTCGACATGGTCTACAGCCATATCAAATATTCGGACAAGCCGTTCATGGGCTCGGTGACCGCGCCCGAGCGCGCTGAAGATACGGTGGCGATGGCCAAGATCGTGTTTGGTGACGATTTCGTCGAGAACAACACGGTGCTGACCAGCCTGATCAATGCCAACTCGCCGATGGTCTTCGACGAGACCATGCTGGGAGCGCTGAAGGTCTATTCGCGCCACAATCAGGCCTGCATCGTCACGCCGTTCATCCTTGCCGGTGCGATGAGCCCGGTGACGGTCGCCGGCACGCTGACCCAGGTTTTGGCCGAGGTTCTGGCCGGGGCGTCGTTCACACAGCTGATCCGGCCGGGTGCGCCGGTGCTGTTCGGCACCTTCGCCTCGTCGATCTCAATGCAGTCTGGCGCGCCGACCTTCGGCACGCCGGAGCCGTCGCTTGTCTCGTATGGCGCCGCACAGCTTGCCCGTCGGCTCGGCCTGCCGTTTCGCACCGGCGGTTCGCTCTGTGCTTCAAAAATCCCCGATGCGCAGGCCGCCTACGAGAGCGCCAACACGCTCAACTCGACGATCCTCGCCGGCACCAACTTCGTGCTGCATTCGGCCGGCTGGCTCGAGGGCGGTCTCGCCTCCTGCTACGAAAAATTCATGATGGACATCGACCAGCTCGGCATGACGCAGAAGTTCTCCGAGGGTGTCGACCTGTCGGAAAACGGCCAGGCGATGGATGCCATCCGCCAGGTCGGCCCAGGCAGCCACTATCTCGGCTGCGATCACACCCAGGCCAATTTCCAGACCGCGTTCTACCGCTCCAACATCGCCGATAACAATTCCTACGAGCAGTGGCTGGCCGAAGGCGAAAAAACCGCGCCGCAGCGCGCCAACGAGCTCGCGCGCCGCTGGCTCGAAAGCTACGAGGCGCCGTATCTCGATCCGGGCATCGACGATGGGCTGAAGGACTTCATCGCCAGGAAGAAGTCGTCGATGGCCGACGCCTTCACCTGAAAGGAGCCCGAATCAGGCGGGGCTAAAGTCGCCAACATCATCCACAAGGAAGTCTGGCGGAGTGCCTTCTCCGACCCGGACAAGAAGGGGTGATCCCGAGCGCGGCATGACTGAAACCATCGCGGCAGCGCTTTCCGCCTCCGGCCTCATGCTTCGCGGCGGCTTCAATTTTGCAGGTGGTGAAGAAACACCCTCCGGTCTCTCCGGCGTCGCCGCCAAATCCGTGCTGCTGGTGGGGCAGGCGGGTGCCGCACCTTGGCCGCACTTCCTGCGCTGGTTGGAGAAACAGTCACAGCCGATCGACGATCCGCTCGACAGATGGTCGCGCGAAGTGATCGGCGCGGTGGCCGGAAAATTCGGGGCGCGCGCCGTGTCACCGTCCGACAGGCCTTATCTGCCGTTCCAGCAATGGGCGATGCGTGCGGAGGGGCTGAAGCCGTCGCCGCTCGGCATTCTCATGCATCCGAAATACGGGCTCTGGCATGCCTATCGCGGCGCGCTGCTGTTCGAAAATGAGATTGCGCTCCAAGAACCCCACGACGTGATTCACCTTTGCGATACATGTTTGGAAAAACCTTGCCTGAAATCCTGTCCGGTCGAGGCTTATTCTGCGAATGGTTTTGCACATGAAACCTGTCTGGCCCATGTGCGCGGGCAAAACGGCGCGCCCTGCCGGACCGGCGGCTGCCTCGAACGCAACGCCTGTCCTTACGCTACCGATTATCGCTATCCGGCCGAGGTTCAGGCCTTTCACATGGCAGCATTCGCGCGTCTGTAGCGTCGCCGAATGCCGCACGAAATCTTGAAGCAGATCGCCTCATTACAGCTTGCCGCGACGGTCACCGCGGGTATCTATCGCACGTCAGATCAACGGAGCGGATGATGGCCACGCAAGCGATGCAGATCAAGACAAGCGACGGCATTGCCAAGGCCCGGCTGTACCGTTCGGCGGCCCCAGCCAAGGCAGCGATCATCCTCTACATGGACGTTTTCGGTCCGCGACCGGCGCTTGATCAGATGGCGGAGCGGCTTACGGGCGAGGGCTATGCGGTGCTTGTGCCGGACCTTTTTTACCGCAATGCGCCCTACGGTCCGTTCGATCCCAAGACTGCGTTCGGCGACGAGAGGAGCAAGGCCGCCATCACAGGTCTCCTGGGCGGCACGACCCAGGAGATGACGATCCGCGACAGCGGCGCTTCCTCGATGTGCTCGCTGCCCAGGGCCTAACCGGGCCGGTCGGCATTGTCGGCTATTGCATGGGCGGAGCGCGGGCGCTGAACGCGGCGGCCAGCTATCCCGATCGCATCGCCGCCGCGGCCACTTTTCACGGCGGCAATCTGGCTGGTGACGCAGCCGACAGTCCGCATCGGAAGGCCGCCTCGGTCAAGGCAAGGGTCTATATCGGCACTGCCGGTGTGGACCGCAGCTTTCCGCCGGAGCAATCGGCGCGGCTGGCCGAAACACTGCGCGCCGCCGAGGTCGATCATGTCATAGAGAACTATGCCGGCATGGCGCATGGCTGGTGCATGCCGGACCATAGTGCCTTCGATGCAGCCGGCGCCGAACGCCACTGGAAGCGGCTGACGACGCTGTTTGCGGAGACGCTCGGCCAAGGCACGCCAACCATTACGACGTGACCGCCCGCCAAAAAATTCTTTCCATCGCCCCAAGGAACCGCCATTAGCCTTCGTCCAACAGGCAAATGATGGCGATGATGCTGGACGAAAGCGAAGCCTCCGACGCCGAACTGATCGAACGGGCGAAGGGCGGAGACCGGGGTGCTTTCGGCAAGTTGCTCGAAAGGCACTATGGTTTCGTCTATCGCGCCGCCTATCGTTGGTGCGGGAAAAAGGCCGACGCCGAGGACATCGCCCAGGAAGTCTGCGTCCGGCTCGGGCGGGCGATCCGCGACTATCACGGCAGCGGTGCCTTCACGACGTGGCTCTACACCATGACGCTGAATGCGGCGCGCGACATGATGCGCAAGACCGCCCGCGAGACGGTCAAGACCGAGGCTTATGGCGCCTATGCGCTAATTTCGGGGGAAATCTCGGCTGAGCCGGAAGACCCGGCCGAGGCGCTCTGGGCAGCGGTGCGCAAGCTGCCGGACAAGCAGCGCGATGCGGTGCTGCTGGTTTATGGCGAAGGGCTGAGCCACGCCGCCGCCGCCGAGGCGATGGCAATCTCGGAGACGACGGTTTCCTGGCACATCCATGAAGCGAAGAAACGGTTGAAGACGCTAATGCGTTCAGCCGGGGAAGTGTGACCATGGTCGACGACAACGAACTCAACAGACTGCGCGACATCGCGGCACCGGCGCCGGACGCGGACGCAAAGGCGCGTGCCCTCCAGGCCGCGCTGCGCGCCTATGACATGGACGAAAAAACTTTGCCGGCCGCCCAAGGATCGGTGAGCGGGCTTCGTCTCACAGAGCGAGCACAAAAGCTCTGGAGCGAAATCATGCAAAAGAAACTCTTCGCCACGCCGGCCATTGCCGGGCTCGTTGCCCTGCCGATCGCCGGATACGCTACCATGTACATGCTTGGGGAATCCAAATTCAGCGGGCCCGAATTCGGCGGGGATAAGATCACCGAAACGCTGGCCGACAAGCCGGCGACCGTCAAACCGCCGGTCGTGGCCGAAGCAGACAAGCAGAAGAAGGCGGACGCCGACAGCGAAAGCCGTAACGCCGGCGAGGCGCTTGTGGCGCCGACATCGCCGCCGAAAGCGGAATCGACCGCAGTCGGCGGGTTGACGCAGCAGGATGTGCTCAGCCGCAATGCACCTGAACCGGCGCAGAGCGGCGAGTTCGCGTTGGATGGGGGTGCAAGCTCCGCGGCTCCGGCAGTCGATGGCGGCGCGCGGGTCGGACGCGTGCCTGGCACGGTTGCCGAGCCCAAGCTGATGGCACAGCAGCCCGCCGCTGCGCCGGCCGACCAGATGCTGCCGCAAGAGGAAAACCGCGACCGCGTCGAGAATTTCAAGACCAATCCGGTGCACACCGCACTCGAAGATCCGGTCTCGACCTTCTCTATCGATGTCGACACCGCTTCCTATTCCTTCGTCCGGCGCTCGCTGAAGGAAGGTTTTATCCCGCAGGCCGATACGGTGCGCGTCGAGGAGATGATCAACTACTTCCCTTATGCCTGGAAGGGACCGGACTCCGCCTCGACGCCGTTCAACTCGACCGTCAGCGTCATGCCGACGCCGTGGAACGAGCACACCAGGCTGATGCATGTCGCCATCAAGGGTTTCGACGTGAAGCCGGCCGAGCAGCCCAGGGCCAATCTGGTCTTCCTGATCGATGTGTCGGGCTCGATGAACGAGCAGGACAAGCTGCCGCTCCTGCAGTCGGCCTTCCGGCTGCTGGTCAACAAGCTGAGACCTGACGACACCGTCTCGATCGTCACCTATGCGGGCGATGCCGGTACCGTGCTGGAGCCCACCAAGGCTTCGGAAAAGGACAAGATCCTCGCTGCCATCGACAATCTGACATCCGGCGGCTCGACGGCAGGCGAGGCCGGCATCAAGGAAGCCTACAGGCTGGCGCAGAAATCCTTCGTCAAGGACGGCATCAATCGGGTGATGCTCGCCACCGATGGCGACTTCAATGTCGGCCAGACCGACGACGACGACCTGAAGCGGCTGATCGAAAAGGAGCGCAAGACCGGCGTATTCCTGTCGGTGTTCGGCTTCGGCCGCGACAATCTGAACGACCAGATGATGCAGACCATCGCCCAGAACGGCAATGGTACTGCTGCCTACATCGATACGTTGGCGGAGGCCGAGAAGGTGCTGGTCGAGGATGCCTCCTCGACACTGTTCACCATCGCCAAGGACGTGAAGATCCAGGTCGAGTTCAACCCGAACAAGGTCTCGGAGTACCGACTGATTGGCTACGAAACCCGCGCCTTGAACCGAGAGGATTTCAACAATGACCGGGTCGATGCCGGCGAGATCGGCTCAGGTCATTCAGTCACCGCGATCTACGAGATCACGCCTAAGGGCAGCGGCGGCGAACAGATCGACCAGCTGCGCTACGGCCAGGCCTCGGTGAACAATGGCGGTGTCAACAATGCCGACGAATATGCTTTCGTCAAGATCCGCTACAAGCTGCCGAACGAGGACACCTCGAAGCTGATCACCACGCCGGTAACGTCAGCCAACGAGGTGGCGTCGTTCGACCAGGCCAGCACCGACCAGCGTTTCTCCGTTGCCGTTGCTGCCTTCGGCCAGAAGCTGCGCGACGAGGATGCGACCGCGAAGTTCGGCTACGACAAGATCATGGAGATTGCCACCGCCGCCAGAGGAGCCGACCCGTTTGGATACCGGTCCGAGTTCCTCTCGCTTGTGCGCCTTGCCTCGGCGCTCGGCGGTAACCGGTAGTGGCAATGACGGCCGGTTTCTTTCAGATGGGATCGTTCTGATAGGGGGAGCCGGCCTACGGGCGGGTGAGGCAGGCCGGCGAGGGAAACCTTGCCGGCCTTTTTTCGCGGCCGCACTGCTTCGCGCGGACCATGTCGCAGACGAAAGCGTCAGGCGCGTCCGCGGCGCCGCTCGCGGCGGGCTTCGCTGGTCTCGGCGACGTTGACCGTAGCCTGCTTGTTGCGCATCGGGCCGATGCGTTCGACGATCTGCTCGACGGTCGGGCGATCCGACTTGGTGTGCGCATCGAGCGCCTTGCGCATGGCGGCGAGGTGCTGGAACGAGGTGCCGCAGCAGCCGCCGACGATTTTGGCGCCGGCATCGACGGCGAGGCGCACATAGTCGGCCATCAGCTCGGGTGTGCCGGAATAGTAGATCTCGGCACCGCGAAATTCGGGAATGCCGCAATTGCCCTTGACGATCACCGTTGCTTCCGGCTTCGCCTCGGTCATGTCGAGCAGCGAAGCGAGAATGTCGGAGGCGCCGACACCGCAATTGGCGCCGACACCGAGCGGTGTCTGCGACAGGCCATCGACGACGCCGTGGATGTCCTTCGGCAGCAGTCCCATCATGGTGCGGCCGGCGGTGTCGAAGGAGCCGGTATAGGTATAGGGCAAGCCGACGCGGATGGCGGCTTCGGCGGCGGCGCGGATTTCGTCAGGCGCCGACATGGTTTCGATCCAGGCGACTTCGGCGCCGCCGGCCTTCAGCCCCTCAATCTGCTCGGCAAAGGCTTCGACCGCCTCGTCATAGGTCATGGCGCCGAGCGGCACCAGCAGCTCGCCGGTCGGGCCAACGGAGCCGGCCACGATCACCTTGCGGCCAGCGTTGCCGGCGACGGCGCTTGCGATCTCGGCCGCGCGCTTGTTCAGCGCATAGACGCGGTCCTGCGCGTGGTGCAGCTTGAGCCGATGGCGGGTGCCGCCAAAAGAGTTGGTCAGGATGATGTCGGCGCCGGCATCGACAAAGTTCTGGTGCAGGCTGGTGATGGTGTCGGGCGCGGTCTCGTTCAAGATCTCGGGAGCCTCTCCGGCCTCAAGGCCCATGGCGAACAGATTGGTGCCGGTGGCGCCATCGGCGAGCAGGACGCCCTTTTCGGCAAGCAGAGCGTCGATCGGATTGGTCATGTGAAAATACGCCTTCCCGGAAGAATAACTGAGATAAGGATATAAAGAATTCTTTATGTGCCGTCAATGTCGGCACGTAGAGCAACCGGTCAAAATTGCATCTCCGCCAGCTTTCGTGTGAAGCTGGCCGCTTCATGCGCGTTGACGTCCGCGGCACGGATCAGATTGTCGAAATGGCTGGTCAGGGTGCGGATCGGCTGCGTGGCGTTCAGCACCAGATACATGTCGCCGACGTAAATGGCGGCGCGATAGGGCCCGAAGATGGTGTAGGGGATCGAATAGCGCATCCGCCCGTCATAGAGAAACAGGCGGAAGGTGGGATAGAGGTCGTCGAGCAGCGTCGCCATATGGAGGAGCTGCTGGTGGCGGTCGGCCTCCGGAAAGCGGTCCCACACGCCCAGCCCACGCGCGAAGATCTCCAGCGTGTGGCGCGGCATACAGACTTCCATGTCGGTTTCGGGCCGTCGGTTGTAGTCGATGCGGTACTGCGTTTCGCCGGCCTGTGCCTCGCGGCTCTTGTTGGCGATGACGGCTTCGTAGTCGACAAGCGCCTCGGTGCGCAGAAGATCGGGAATGCCGGCCGGCACGTAGCGGATTTTCGTTCCCGCCGCCTCGGCATGCCAGCGAGCCAGCAGCGTGCGGTCGAAGCCGTCCGGCGCCTCCTCGATCTCAAGGCTCTCGCGGATTTCGCCGGTAACACCCTCGTCGTGGCTGAGGCCGAGCAGCCAGTCGAGCGAGACTTTGAATTCGGCGGCGATGTTGAGCAGCGTTTCGGCGCGGGGAAGGCGGGTCGAGGCGCCGGAGAGCAGCTGCGACAGTGCCGAACGGTCGATGCCAACCGCGGCGGCGAAGGCTGATTGGTTCAAATCGGACCTTGTCAAGAGCATTTTCAGGCGCTCGCGAAAGATCGTCGACAGGTTGCGCTTGTCCAAATCGCCACCCCATTCAATAGGAGGAAAAAGTTGCGCTGAAAGCCGCGAACGCGGGCTTCAGGCGTAAATGAATCCTGTTGGTTGTTTACAATACATAACATATGCAGCTGAAAATGCGCAATCGCAACAGGTTGTGCGCTTTATCGCGTTGCGCCGACGCAACGCTCCTGACACAATGTTGTCAGGAATCAAACGGGTTCCGGCGACTGGAAGGCAGTGGTCGATAGCATGACGAGCATGGGCAACAGGCGACACGGCGCAGCGACCATCGAATGGCCGACCGTATTTCTCGCACTTCTCTGCTACGGCGGCTGGCTCGCTACCGGCTTCCTGCTCTGGCCCTCTTACCCGCTGCTGGCACTCGTCTTTCTGACCCTGATTGCGGCGCTGCAATCCTCGCTGATGCACGAGGTCCTGCACGGCCACCCAACCCGGAATGCGCGGCTCAATGAAGCCCTTGTTTTCCTGCCGATTGGCCTTGTCTGGCCGTTTCGCCGATTCAAGACCATTCATCTGCGCCACCATGCAGACGAGCGCCTGACCGATCCGCTCGATGATCCCGAAAGCTATTACAAGGCTCTCTGGCAGCACGAGGAGCTGCCGTCGGCGATGAAATTCCTGCTGAAGGTCAACAACACGATGATCGGGCGTTTGGTGCTAGGCCCGTGGCTTTCCTGCATCGGCTTTTTCATCGACGACGCCAGGCAGGTTGCCGCGGGCGACAATTCCATCCGCAAGGCATGGCTGCTGCATGCGATCGGCCTCGTCGTGGTGCTGCCTGTCGTGCAGTTCGGCTTCGGCATGCCGTTATGGCTCTACATACTGGTGCCGGTGTGGCTTGGGCAGTCGCTGATTTCGATCCGCACCTACGCCGAGCACCAATGGTCTGAACATCCGGAAGGCCGCACGATCATCGTCGAGCGCTCGCAGCTGTCCTTCCTGTTCCTCAACAACAATCTGCATTTCGTCCATCACAAGAGCCCGACGGTGGCCTGGTACAGGCTGCCGAAGGTGTTTCGCGACCGCCGTGACGAATGGCTGCGGATGAACAATGGCTACGCCTATCCGAACTATTTCGCGCTGCTCAAGGCCTATGCCTTCAAGGCGAAGGAGCCGGTCGTCCATCCCGTGCTGCGGCGCATGCCGGAACCAGGACGCGCATTCAAGCCGCGCGTCAGGGCACGCAGCCTCAATGGGCTTGGCAGCGCACCGGTACCCGCCGAGCCGCCGAAAGAATGATTCTTGCGTTGTTGCAGGCGGTGCCGCGCGGACGACGCTTTCCTGACCTTGTCAATTTCCCCGCATAACGGTCAAATCCCGGCATGAGCGAATTCATTGCGGCTTTGCCGATGTACGACTGGCCGGAAGCGCGGGACGATGTCGACGCGCAATGGGCGCGGCTGCGCGATGCTTTCAGACAAAAAGGCATCGATGCGCCGGAGACGATCATCCGCCGCACCGGCGATTTGCCCCCCGTGCCTGGCGGTATTCGCGATGATCAGGGAAAACCCATCGCGCCCGATCCGGCGACATTGCCGCCGGACGAACTGGATTTTCACCAGCTCTGGCTGCATCCGGCGCTGCTCTTTGCGCAAACCTGCTGGGGACCGATGGAACTCGGCCTGTCGCAGCGTGTCCAGCTCGTCGGCCAGCCGCGTTACGACGCCTTCGAGGGTGGACAGGGCGAACTCTATTCGAGCGCCATCGTCATGAGGGCGGGCGAGGCACCGCCGGCAAGGGCGCCGGCCGACGGCGGTGCCGTCA
This sequence comes from Mesorhizobium sp. M0145, assembly GCF_040322355.1. NCBI lineage: Bacteria > Pseudomonadati > Pseudomonadota > Alphaproteobacteria > Hyphomicrobiales > Phyllobacteriaceae > Mesorhizobium > Mesorhizobium sp. M0145. The sequence goes on along the minus strand of NZ_JAMYTK010000005.1, from coordinate 211,395 downwards.
TTCCGCTCGATCAGCTTCGCAGCAAGCGCTTCACCTTCAACAGCCTCGATTCCATGTCGGGCATCATCGCGCCAGCCCGCGACTTGCAAGCATTGGGCGAGAGTTTGGATATCTTTTCCGCGCTGAGCGAAAGCTGTGGGCACCGTGCTTCGATCGTTGCCGTTGCCGAGGGCAGGGCGGACGTCGCGGCGATCGATTGCGAGAGCTGGGCGCTGGCGCAGCGTTTCGAGCCGGCGGCGCAGAAGGTGACGGTCGTCGGCTGGACAAGGCGGCGCAAAGGCTTGCCGTTCATCACCGCCAGGACGACGCCGGAAACGATCGTCGCCGCGATGCGCGAGGCGATCGCAGCGCTCACGTAAAGCGCGTCGCGTTCGGTCGGCCTCATGCGACGCGCTTTAGATTCTTGTTTTATGCATGTCGTTATCGCAAAGCCGCTGCACACTTTGCGCGACATGCATTAGCGTCGCTCAGCCGCCAAGTAGCCGATTGTCGAGCGGGTAGGTCGAAAGCTTCTCGTTGCCGGTTTCAGTGATCAGGATCTGTTCTTCGATCTTGACGCCTTCGTAGCCGCCAAGCCGACCGATATAGCTCTCGACGCACAGCACCATGCCAGGTTCGAGCACTCCGTCCGGTGTGTCGTCGGTCCAGTCGCTAGCATGCGGCAAAGTCGGGTATTCGTCGGCAAGGCCGACGCCGTGATAGAGCACCCCGTAACGGGCCGGGAAGCAGTCTCCCGGTGGCACTGACGAGCCCTCGACGAGGTCGCGGAACGATATGCCCGGCCGCATCAGCTCCGTGTTGTGGGCGATCTGGTCGGCGGCGATGCGGAACAGGTCGCGCTGCTCCTGCGACGGCGGCGCGTCACCGCAAAGCCAGGTGCGCGAAAGGTCGGCGCAGAAGCCGTAAGGACCGATCAGGTCGGTGTCGAAAGCGACGAGCTCGCCGGCCTCGATCGCCCGCGACGAACACTCCTGGAACCATGGATTGGTGCGCGGACCCGACGACAGGAGCCGGGTTTCGATCCATTCGCCGCCGCGCGCGATGTTGCCGCGATGGAGTTCGGCCCACAATTCGTTCTCGGAGATGCCAGGCCTCAGCGCCTTCTCCATCTCGCCCATTGCCGCCTCGCAAGCGGCGATCGCCCGGCGCATGGCAAGGATCTCGTCGGGTGATTTTATCAGCCGCGCATTTTCCATCACCGCCTCGCCATTGCCGGTCGAGATGCCGAGGCGGGCGAGCTCTTCGATGCCCTCGGGATTGATATGGTCGACGGCGATACGGCGATTGTCGCCACCATGTTCCAATACCAGCTCGGCGATGCCGGCTGCCCAGCGGCGGACTTTTTGACCGGTCAGCTCGCCGCTGTACAGATAAGCCCACGACACCGCCGGCCGCACCTCGTCGACGACGCCGGAATGATCGGAAAGGTGCTCGCAGGAGAAATAGTCGAACAGCACCACCGGGCCATCGGTGGCAACGAAACAATGCCTGGTCCGATTGTGTGAGACCCAGAGCTGCATGTTGGTCGCATCCGTTGCGTAGCGGATGTTGACCGGATCGTAGAGCAGGGCTCCCGCATAGTCGCGGCGCTTCAGCTCGGCGCGGATGCGCTCGAGCCGGTATCGGCGCATGGCGGGCAGGTCAGGAGCAGCAATGCCCGCCGCCTGCCATTCGGCTTCCGCCAGCGCTCCATAGCCCAGCGCATGCTGGTTGAGTTCAGCGGCCTTCAGCCGCGATTTTTTGTGCAGCACATCATTCGAGCCGTCGGGCTCGAACGGCATGATCTTGCGGTGATGACGGGGCCGGTCAGTCGGGTTCCTGTCCACCCTCGGCTCCTCCGCTAACGCCTTCCTTGGGCGCCGTGGCTTCTCCCACCGCCATTCTCTTCAATCTTACATAGGCGCCGGCCCGGGCGGACTTGCCGGTGCCGCGCAACAGCGGAACCATCATTTGCCGTGGTTGGCCGTCCGGCTCATAGCCGGCCGCTTTGAGCTGCTCCAAAATGACCGGACGCGGATCGTCTCGGTCAAGCCAGACGAGTACGGCTGGCTCCTGCATCAGCGTTTCGAAATTAGGCACTTCCTGGTCAAGTGCGACCAGTTTTTCGTCGACCAACCGCAGGTTTCCGACCCATGCACCATCAGATATTGCGGTTTTGACCGGTCCGTCCGCAGTCAGCTGGCGATAGAGGGCGGGGTAATCCACGCGGATCATCCGCGAGAGGCCACTGGTCCCGTTTATCTGGACGTACCAGGTGGCGGGCGCGAGCAGCACGGCGATGATCGCTCCAGCCGCGATCACCAGAAGCTGCGCATTCCTGCCCCGCGGCGCCAGCCGTTCCATTGTAGCGACGATGGCCAGCGGCAAGATGAACAGGACGGGCAGCAGCCAGCGGTCCTTGACCACCGTCACGCCGGTGGCAAGTACAAGTATTGCCAGCATGGCCAAGCCGAGCGCCAAAGTACGCCACAACAGAATTTCCCTTGCCGGACCTTTCGGGTGCCGCTCGGAGAAACGGAACTTCGCCAGCCAGAAAGTGAGGGCGGAAACGAGAACGGGCAAGACCGCGAAATTGAAGGTGCCCATGATAAACTTGCCGGCGCCGACAAAGGCCGCCGCCACGCGCCCTTGTTGCGCGTCTATTCCGAACTTCTCGCCTCTCGACAATAAATCGGCGGGATGCATGAGGCTCCAATAGGTGGTTGGCGCCAGCACCAATATCGCGACTGCTATGCTGATGGCGAACTTCGGATCGAGGATCGCGCCGCGCCATTCGCGCAGCGACAGCACGGCCGCAACAAGGGCCACCACGAGGAAGACATCATTATATTTGGCAAGAATTGCCGCCGCCGTGGCCAGGCCAAACGCCGCATAGGCGATCATGCTTCGCCGCTCGAGAAGATAGGCCATGGCCAGCAGGAGCAGCGAGCAGAAGCCGACGACGGCGACGGAATGCGACAAGGCGCGCTGCGATTCCCAGACGATCTGCGGGATCGTAAACAGGCCGAACATGGCCGCCGCCGCTGTCGCTTTGGTGTAGCCGAACCGCCGCATGGCGGCGAACACGCTGCAGGCGGCAAGGAACAGCACGGAGTATTTGACGAGCTTCAGCGTGAAGATACTGGTGCCGAAAACATGCGCGGCCAGCCAGTTGATCCAGGTGTACAGGGGTGGTTGCGAGCCGCCATATCCAGCCCAGAGATACGGAACATAGATCAGCTGCTCCGCATCATCGATGCCGACGCCGGTTCCCGCCCAAGAGCTCAACAGGGACAGTATGATGGTCTGCAAGGCAAAGTAAGCCGCGACCATGATGATCGCCGCCGGGAAGGGGCCGATCCGTCCCTCGGCCAGCCACTCGGCCCATCTCAGATTGTACTTCAATGAAATCTCATCGCACTTGCCAGCAGAGTGTTGCCGGCTGCGCTAGCATGAAGAGTATGCTCCGCACAATGCGACCGGCTGGCTGCGCCTACGTCCTCATCTTTTCGCCGCTCGGGTCGAAGGGCGGCTCGACATTGATGCGTGCCGGCCGCCGTTGCCCGAGGATTTCGATCTCGAACAGCCCGGCGCTCTCGTTCTCGGCAAGCGCTGCCGGTACATAGCCTTGCGCCATCGACTTCTCGACATAATGCGCATAGCCGCCGGAGGTGACCCAGCCGACCACGCGCCAGTCGCCGTCGACAATGCCGCGCACGGCAGACGCGCCTTCGGCGGCGTTCGAGCCGCGCACTTCCTTGCCGCCCGCGTCGAAGCGCGGCGCGCCATAGCCATGCGGCTTTTCCACGGTGCCGTAATCCTTGCCGCCGACCTTGGCCCAGATCGGCTCGTCGCCCATGACGTCTGCATCCGCGGCATCGACGATGAAGGAGACACGGCGCAGTTTCGGCCCTTCTGCCTGTTCCTTGGCCGCTGCTTCCCGGCCGATGAAGTCGTTCTTCTCTAGCTTGATGAAGCGGTCCATCGAGCCTTCGAACGGTCCGTAGATCGGACGTAACTCGCGGAACCAGGTCGGGAAGTTCTTCTCAAGGCGCATCGAGAGCAAAGCCCGCATGCCGAAATCGACAAGGCCAAACTCTTCGCCAGCCTCCTTGATCGCCTTGTAGACCAGGCGCTGGTAGGCAGGCGCCATCCAGATCTCATAGCCGAGGTCGCCGGTGTAGGTGATCCGGTTGACCATGCAGGGCGCTCCGCCGACCGCCATCTCGCGGAAATCCATGAAGCGGAAGGCCTTGGTCGAGATGTCGACATCGACCAGTTTCTGCAGCAGGTCGCGGGATTTCGGCCCGGCGATCGACAACCCGACCAGCGTCTGGTCGAAGCGGTGGATGCGCACCTCTGACGCCCTTGGACCGTCCTTCGGCAGATGCTTCTCGAACCAGCGCATGTGGTATTTTTGCGCTGCCGAAGAACCCCATATCATGAAGCGGTCTTCCCCACCCCTTGGGCCCGCCTTGGCAATGGTGAAGTCCCCGATCAGCCGGCCGAACTCGTTCAGCATGGGCGTCAGCACGATGCGGCCGGTCTTCGGCATGCGATTGGTCATCAGGCGGTTGAGGAAGTCCTCGGCCCCTGGCCCGGAGACTTCGTATTTGGCGAAGTTGGCGATCTCGGTGACGCCGACCCTCTCGCGAGTGGCGCGCACTTCCTCGCCGATCGGGCGGAAATCATTGGAGCGGTGGAAGGACACGACGTCCTTCGGCTCCGAGCCTTTCGGCGCGAACCAGAGTGGGGTTTCGAGACCCCAGCTGTCGCCCATGACGGCGTTGTTGGCGAGCATGGTGTCGTAAAGCGGGGTCGTCTGCGCTGGTCTTGCCGCCGGTAATTCCTCGTTGGGAAAGCGGATGGAGAAGCGGCGCGAATAATTTTCGCGGACCTTTGCGTTGGTATACCGCAGCGTTGCCCATTCGCCGAAGCGTGCAACGTCCATGCCCCAGACGTCGAAGCCGGGGTCGCCATGGACCATCCAGTTCGACAGCGCCAGGCCGACGCCGCCGCCCTGGCTGAAGCCGGCCATGACGGCGCAGGCGCACCAGAAATTGGTCAGGCCCTGCACCGGGCCGACCAGCGGGTTGCCGTCCAGCGCGAAGGTGAAGGGGCCGTTGATGATCTGCTTGATGCCGGCCTTTTCGATGCCGGGGAAATGCTTGAAGCCGATCTCGAGCGACGGCGCGATGCGGTCGATGTCGGGCTGCAGCAGCTCGTGGCCGAAATCCCACGGCGTGTTGACCGGCGACCACGGCTTGCAGGCCTTTTCATAGGTGCCGAGCAGGATGCCGTTGCGTTCCTGGCGGGTATAGATCTCGCCCTTGAAATCGAGCACGCCAATCATCTCGCGGCCGGTCGACTTGTTGAATTCCTCGACCTCCGGCATCGGCTCGGTTAGCAGATACATGTGCTCCATGGCCAGCACCGGCAGTTCGACGCCGACCATGCGACCGATCTCGCGCGCCCACAGGCCGCCGCAGTTGACCACATGCTCGGCTTTGACTGTGCCTTGCTCAGTGACGACGTTCCAGGTGCCGTCGACCTCCTGCGTCAGTTCCACGACGCGGTTGCGCAGTACGATCTCGGCGCCTAGCTTCCTGGCGGCCTTGGCATACGCATGGGTGGTGCCGGAAGGGTCGAGATGGCCCTCGACTGGATCCCACATGGCGCCGACGAAATTCGTCTCGTCCATCAGCGGGAACATCGCCTTGGCTTCGGACGGCGTGATCAGTTCGGTGTCCATGCCGAGATAGCGGCCCTTGGCGTGGGCGAGCCGCAAGAAGTCCATGCGCTCGGGCGTGTCGGCCATCATCACGCCGCCGGTCAGGTGCAGCGAGCAGGATTGGCCGGAAATCTCCTCGATCTCTTTGTAAAGCTGCACCGTATAGGCCTGCAGCTTGGCGACGTTGGGATCGCCGTTCAGCGTATGGAAGCCGCCCGCCGCATGCCAGGACGAGCCGGAAGTGAGCTCCGAACGCTCGATCAGCATGATGTCGGTCCAGCCGGCCTTGGCCAGATGATAGAGCACCGAGCAGCCAACGACCCCGCCGCCGATGACAACCGCTTTTGCATGAGATTTCATGAAGATAGATCCGTTTTTGAAGAGATTGAATCGAGTGAGCGGGGCGCGAAAACAAAGCGGAGATCGGATACAGCGATGTTTCCGGCCAGCCTGCCATCAAGACGGAGTGGGGGTCGACTACTCATCAGATGATCAGAAATCGGTCGGCGCGCCGCCTTCGGCCCGGCGCTTGTCGACGAAAGCGTTGAGCTCCTCCCGGATTGCCGGATCCATGTAAGGCTCTTCATAGGACGCCAGCCGTTCCTTCCAGACGCGATTGGCCTTTTCGAGTGCCGTCGGCGACCCGGCCTCCGCCCAAGTCTCGAAATTGCGCCAGTCCGAGATAATAGGCGCATAGAACGCGGTCTTGTAGCGGTCCTGCGTGTGCTGGGTGCCGAAGAAATGGCCGCCGGGGCCGACGGACTGTATGGCGTCGAAACCGAGTGCTTCCTCGGAAAGATCGAGCGGCGTCAGGAACTCGGCGACCATCTGCAACAGGTCTATATCGAGGATGGTCTTCTCGTAGGAGCAGCGCAGGCCGCCTTCGAGCCAGCCGGCGGCATGCATCATCAGATTGCCGCCGCCCTGGATGGCGCCCCAAAGCGAGAACACGCTTTCATAGGCGGCTTGCGCGTCGACCGTGTTGGCGGCGCAGGTGTTGGAGGTGCGGTAGGGGATGTTGTAGCGGCGGGCGAGTTGGCCGCCGACCAGCTGGGCCTTCATGTATTCCGGCGTGCCGAAGGCCGGCGCGCCGGACTTCATGTCGACATTCGAGGTGAAGCCGCCATAGCCGACAGGCGCGCCCTTGCGCACCATCTGCGCGAAGGCGATGCCGGACAGCGCCTCGGCATTCTGCTGCACCAGCGCGCCGGCAATCGTCACCGGCGCCATGGCGCCGGACAGGGTGAACGGCGTCACGATGACCACCTGGCCCTTGCTCGACATCTGGATGATGCCTTCCATCATCGGCACGTCGAGCTTGAGCGGCGAATTGGTGTTGATGATGGTGAATACCGACGGCTCTGAAAGCAACTGCTCATGGCTGATGCCACGTGCGATCCTGGTGATCTCGATGCCGTCGACGTTGCGCTCCTTGCCGAGCGAATAGATGTGGAACATCTTGTCGGTCAGCGTGGCGAGGTCACGGATGCATTCGAGGTGGCGGACGGACGGATGGATGTCGATCGGCTCGACCGGATAACCGCCCGTGCAGTTCAATATGTTGTGCATCTGCGCAAGCTTGAGGAAGTTGCGGTAGTCCTGCTGGTTGCCCGGCCGGCGGCCGCGGTCGACGTCGGAGCAATTGGGCGCCGACGCCATCATCGAGATGATCAGATTATCGCCGCCGAAGCGCACGTTGTGCGCCGGGTTGCGGGCGTGGATGGTGAATTCCGGCGGGCAGTGCGCAACCAGTTCCAGGATCATGTCACTGTCGAAGCGCACCCGCTCGCTGCCTTCGCGGACATCGGCGCCATGCGCCTTCATAATGCGCCGGGCTTCGTCATGCAGCACGTCGACGCCGATTTCCCGCAGCACGCGCAGAGAGGCGAGGTGGATAGATTCCAGCTCGTCGTCGGAAACCAGCCGGGTCGGCGCCAGCGGGTTCTTCAACTGCCGAAACGGCGGCTGCTCGAACGCCGCCGATCCGCCGGCACGCTTTCCCGCGCGGCCGCCGCGACGGGCGCGGTCGTTTGCCAATGCGGGTTCGGCGGGCTGAAGGGCGGCGGTCATGATAGTCCTCGTACGCTGCGGCAATGCGGCGGCATAATGGACTGCCGGCCGACCAGCCATTGCGGAGGCGGCGACCACTAGGACGAGGGAAGCGACATGCCTGAAGGGCAGCCGGAGGGATCGTCAGGCTCTTATCTCTTCCGGCTGGCGCAAGCGGTTTTCGTTGCCGGTGCTTACCGCGATGAAAGCGAAACGCTAGTCCTGCATCATGGACCGGGCGGAACAGGACAGCGGCGAGACAGTGCAATGGGCGGCGATCACCGGCGTGATCGCCACCGTCTCGGTGTTCGCCATCGCGCAAGGGCTGAGCTATCCGCTGTTGAGCTTCATCCTGCAGCGCCAGGGCGTCTCGCCGGCCATGATCGGCCTGTCGGCGGCAATGACGCCGATCGGCTTCATCGTCTCGTCGCCGCTGGTTCCGGCGCTGGCGCGGCGTTTCGGGGCAGGGCGCACCGCGCTTACTTGCGCGGCACTTTCCGCGCTGGTGCTGGCGCTGATCGGCTGGACGCAAAGTGTCTATCTGTGGTTTCCGCTGCGCTTTTTGATCGGCGCCGTCACCAACCCGCTCTACGTGCTGAGCGAAGTCTGGGTGATCGCACTGGCGCCGCCGGCACGCCGCGGCCGCGTCATGGGCATCTATTCGACGATCATTTCGGCGGGCTTTGCGGCGGGGCCGCTGTGCCTGCTTGCGGTCGGCACCGAGGGATGGCCGCCGTTTCTGGTCGGCATCGCCGCATTCCTGTTTTGCGGCGCCTGCCTCGCCTCGGTGCTGGCACGGCTGCCCAAGGTCGACGAGAGCGGGCACCGCGTTTCGGTGCTGGGGTTCGTGCCGCAGGCGTGGCTGCTGTTATCGGCGGTGATCGTGGCCGCCGGTTTCGAACAGGCGGTGCTCGCCTTGCTGCCGGTCTATGGAGCGCATTACGGCATCGCCGAAGCGCGCATGTCGGCGCTGCTGTCGGTGATGATCGCCGGCAACATCGCTATGCAGGTGCCGCTCGGCCTGCTGGCGGAACGACTGACGGCGCGGCTGGTGCGGTTCATCTGTGTTTCGATGACGGTGCTGGGATGCGTTCTGTTGCCGGTTCTCATCGAGACGCCGCTGATCTGGCCGTGCGTCTTCATCTGGGGCGCGGTTTCCTACGGCATTTACACGATGTCGATCATTGAACTCGGCGAGCGGTTCACCGGCTCGGCACTGGTCGCCGGCAACGCCGCCTTCTCGCTGATGTGGGGCGTCGGCGGCATCGCCGTGCCGCCGCTGGCGGGCAGCGCCATGGATGTTGTTGGCGCCAGCGGCCTGCCAATGACGCTCGGTGCCATTTGCCTGGCGCTGGCAGTTGTAACGGTCATTCGAAGACGGATGGTGTGAATGCCAGAAAGCCGCCGTTTCTGACGAATGACTTGAATGTAAGCGGCCCATGTCGATCTTGGCTATGTCGCCACCCGACTCAACCGGAGACCTCATGACCAAATCGAATACCAAGGGCCAGCCGGGTTCGGCGGCCGAAGACCCGTTTCTCTGGCTTGAGGACAGGAGGGGCAAGCAGGCGCTCGACTGGGTGCATCACCAAAATGCAGTTACGGTCGGGGAGCTGCAGGGTGATCCGTCCTATCAGATGTCGTTCGAGACGGCGCTCGACCTGATGACAGCCGAGGATAACATCGCCGTCGGGGCCGCTATCAACGGCTATGTCTATAATTTCTGGCAGGACCGGACGAACGTACTCGGCCTCTGGCGGCGCACCACCGTCGCCTCCTACAAGACCGACAAGCCGGAATGGCAGACGATCATCGACTTCGACAGTCTGGCGGCGAAAGAGGGGGTGAAATGGGTGTTCAGCGGCGCCAGCCGGCTCTACCCCGACTTCAGCCGCTGCCTGCTCAACCTGTCGCCGGATGGCGGCGATGCCAGCGAGATGCGCGAATTCGATATCGAAAGCAGATCGTTCGTCGATGGCGGCTTTCGCGCTCCTGCCTCGAAATCGAGCTTTAGCTGGCTGGACGAGGACACGGTTATCGTTTCCGCCGCCTTCGAGGAGGACGACAAGACCCAGTCCGGTTATCCGCGCGTGGTCAAGCTTTGGCGGCGCGGCACGACACTGGAAGCGGCGATGCCGATCTTCGAGGCGCTGAAGCAGGATCTTGCCGCCGGCGGGTCCGTCGAATTCGACGGCGACAAGCGTCATGTCTTCCTCGCCCGAACCATCGACTTCTTCGCCTCGCACAGTTTCCTGCGGCTGCCTTCCGGCGAGAACAGGCGCATCCCGTTGCCGGACGACGTCACCGATACAGCGCTGTTCAAGGGCCAGCTCGTCTTCGGCGTGCGTACCCCGTGGACTGCGCCGGACGGCACGCTGTGTAAGCCCGACGGGCTCTATTCACTCGATTTCGAGCGCTGGATCGAAACCGGGCTATTCGGATCCCTCGGCACCGTGCTCGAGCCGGCGCACCGTGTCTCGATCGCCGGTATTGCCCGCACGCAGGACCGGCTGTTCATCAATTTGATGGACAATGTGCGCGGCAAGGTCGTCGCCGGCAAGCGCAGCGACAGCGGCTGGGAGTTCAAGCCCGTGGCGTTGCCCGAAAACGGCAATGTCGGCATCAGCCATGCCGAGCATTTCGGTTCCAGCGTCTCCTTCTCCTTCACCGATTTCCTGACGCCGAGCTCGATCATCTGGTCGGACGACAACGCCGCGGGGCTGGCAACGGTGAAGTCGCAGCCGGCGCGTTTCGATGCGTCGTCCCTGGTCTCCGAACAGTTCGAGGCGCGCTCGAAGGATGGCACGATGATCCCGTACTTCGTCGTCAGGAGGCGCGACTTGCATGGACCCGTGCCGACATTGCTTTACGGCTATGGCGGCTTCGAAGTGCCGCTGCTGCCCGGCTATGCCGGCGTACGCGGCAGGCTGTGGCTGGAGAAGGGCAATGCCTATGTGCAGGCCAACATCCGCGGCGGCGGCGAGTTCGGCCCGAACTGGCACCAGGCGGCGCTCAAGGCCAATCGCCAGAATGCCTTCGACGATTTCGCTGCCGTCGCGCAAGATCTGGTCAAACGCGGCATCGCTACGCCCGCCACACTGGGCATCCAGGGCGGATCGAATGGTGGCTTGCTGACCGGCGTCTCGCTGACCCAGCACCCGGAATTGTTCGGTGCAGTGATCATCGACGTGCCGCTGCTCGATATGCTGCGCTACACCGAGCTGCCGCCCGGCGCGTCATGGATGGCCGAGTATGGCGATCCGGCGAAGCCGGAAGAGGCAGCCTGGCTCGCCGCCTATTCGCCCTATCAGCATGTAGACACGGATGCAGCCTATCCGCCGGTGTTGCTGACGACCTCGACCGCCACGATCGCGTCCATCCCGGGCATGCCCGCAAGATGGCGGCACGGCTGCAGGCGGCCGGCCACGGCAAGACGCTGTTCTTCGAGGAGACCGAGGGCGGCCATGGCGGACGCGGCGACCGGCGGCCGCAGGCCGCACAGGCGGCGATGAAGTACGTCTTCCTGCAGCGGGCCCTGACTGGCACCAATTGACCGGCGTCGCTTGACCGGCACGGCTTGAACTGAGGGCTCGAGGCAGCCTAAGGTGCATGCATGGCTCGGCTGGCGAAATCGGGTTGCGCATTTGGGGTGGCGGTGACGCCGTCGTCGCGCACGCTACGCGCCGAGCTGTTGCGGCTCTGCGCTCGCATCGGCTATTCGCCGCCCGCTGTCCTCTGACGAATCCGCCCCGGCGCGAAAGCTGCCGGATTGGTTCAAGAGGAAAGACCAGACATGACCTACCAGAATTATTCGCTGAAGCAGCTTCAGCAGATCGATGCCGCGCATCACCTTCATCCGTTCACCGACCACAAAGAGATGCGCGAGACCGGCTCGCGCATCATCACCCACGCCAACGGGCCGTTCATCTATGATGCCGAAGGGACGGAAATCCTCGACGGCATGGCTGGGCTGTGGTGCGTCAATGTCGGCTATGGCCGCGACGAGCTGGCCGACGCCGCCTACGCCCAGATGAAGGAATTGCCCTACTACAACTCTTTCTTCAAATGCTCGACGCCGACGCCGGTTCTGCTGTCGAAAAAGCTGGCGGAGATCGCGCCAAGGCACATCAACCAGGTGTTCTACGGCTCGTCCGGTTCGGAGGCCAACGACACGGCGCTGCGCCTGGTCCGTCACTATTGGGTGCTGGAAGGCAGGCCCGAGAAGAACCGCATCATCTCACGCAAGATGGGCTACCACGGCTCGACCATCGCCGGCGCCTCGCTCGGCGGCATGGATTTGATGCACAAGCAGCTCGGCGGCGCCGTGCCCAACATCGTCCATGTGATGATGCCCTATGCCTATGAGCTCGCACTGCCCGGCGAAAGCGACCATGATTTCGGCCTGCGCGCGGCAAAAGCGGTCGAGGACGCGATCCTCGAAGCCGGCGCCGACAAGGTGGCCGCCTTCATCGGCGAGCCGGTGATGGGGGCAGGCGGGGTGAAGATCCCGCCGATGAGCTATTGGCCGGAGGTGCAGCGCATCTGCCGCAAATACGATGTCCTGCTGATGCTGGACGAGGTCATCACCGGATATGGCCGCACAGGCGAGTGGTTCGCCGCACAAGCCTTCGATGTCGAGCCCGACACCATCACCACGGCCAAGGCGCTGACCTCTGGCTATCAGCCGCTGTCGGCGCTGCTGGTCGGCGACCGCATCGCGGCGACGCTGGTCGAAAAGGGCGGCGAATTCTATCACGGCTACACCTATGCCGGGCATCCGGTGGCCTGCGCGGTGGCGCTGAAGAACCTCGAGATCATCGAGCGCGAAGGCCTGGTCGAGCGCGTGAGGAACGACACCGGGCCTTACTTCGCCAGGGCCCTGCAGGAACGTCTCGGTGGGCACGATCTGGTCGGCGAGGTGCGCTCGTTCGGGCTGATGGGGGCGATCGAGATCGTCAAGGACAAGGTGACCAAGGAGCGCTTCCTGCCGGCCGGCAGCGCGGCGGTGATGGTTCGCGACCACGCGATTGTCCAGGGCATGATGCTGCGCGCTACCGGCGACACGATGATCCTGTCGCCGCCGCTGATCTGGACGCGCGAGACGATCGACATGGCCTGCGACCGCATCGCCACGGCGCTCGACCTGGCGCAAGCAGATTTGCGCAAGCGGTAAGATGGAACGTTTGCCGGGCGCCCGGTAATCGGGCGCCCGGAGATTGAATGCCGCTTCATGCGAAGAGTTCGCCAGACGAGGATCTTTAAATATCTGTCTCGGGAAGGTCTCACGCGCGAACAATCGGAAGCCCTGGAAAAGGCCGCGTTCTTGATCATTAGCGCGCGGAAAGAAGCCGCGGCGCTACTGGCGCGGGCGGGAGTAACTTTACCTGATGATGGGTTTGGGTTCGGGAACCCTTGCAACGCGCACATAGAGGCGCACGGCAACTGCCCGTGCAACGATTACACGGGCGATGGTGGGCCATGTTTGACGCAGACTACCCTCGATACGGCCTTCCCCCCGTCCCGGAGTTGCGGCCATCCACCATCAAAACATCTCTCCACGTAAGGCGTATTGGAGACAGTTGATGCGCACCATTTCTTTGATCCTAGCCTTGGTTATGCAATCGGTCATCACTGTATGTCTTGCGCAGGACGCCAAAACACCTTTCAAAAGGCCGGTTCCAGAAGAGCACAAGGGCTTCGTGTCAGAAATTGAGAGTGTTTTCAGGAAATATCCAAAGGCGATCGCTCGCTACAAACTCGTGGATATCGGCCTCGTAAATATTGGCGAGATGCCGCGCGTGGAGTGCACAGTGGAATGTGAGTTTGATTCTACTTGGGGCGGATGGTGTAAGACCGTTGTGATACGGAACGAGAAGAATAGCACCCTGCCGGTTTCCATTGCCCGGTTGCTAGTCGACAGACACGCGCTTTATGATGGCTGCTGAAGCGCCGATCGGGCCCGTTGCCCGAGATCGTTGTGCGGGAGGGACACTATGGCCAAACAGGAGCAGTGGCAGCTGGAAGGCAGCGCCGCGGACCTCTACGAGCGCTACCTAGTCCCGGCAATCACAGCCCTGTGGGCTGCGGACCTGATGGATCGTGCTGCGCCTCAATCTGGTGAGCGGATTCTGGACGTAGCTTGCGGCACCGGCGTGGTGGCACGCTCGGCTGCCGAGCGTATGGGAAGTGGGCAGGTCGTCGGCCTCGACATCAATACGGGCATGCTCGCCGTTGCTCGGTCGCTCCCGAGAGGCGCTGGAGCGCGTATCGACTGGCACGAGGGAAGCGCGCTCGAAATGCCGTTCCCTGACTCCGCCTTCGATCTGGTTCTTTGCCAGCTCGGACTGCAGTTTTTTCCGGATCGATCTAGTGCGCTCCGTGAGATGTTCCGGGTTCTGGTGCCTGACGGCCGACTGGCTTTAAACGTTTTCAGCGCTATTGAGCACACTCCTGCGGCGAAGGCGCTGGCGGATGCCTTGGATCGACACCTCGGTCCAGGCGCTTCGGCAACGAAAAGGTCTGAGCATTCACTCGCTGATGCGGACGAGCTTTACCGATTGGTGGCCGAGGCGGGATTTCGTCAGGTGACCATCCACACGACGACACAGAACATCCGATTTCCCTCGTCGAGGGAATATGTGCGACTACAATTGGCGGCGACTCCGCAGGCCGGGCTGGTCAGCGGAATGGATGCCGGACATCGGGAAGCAGTCATCGCAGCGATCACCGGTGATCTAAATTTTTCGCTGGCAATCTATTCAACTGAAGGGGAGCTGATGTTCCCCCAAGAGGCCCACGTCGTGCTCGCACGCAAGTAGCGTAGCTGACCGATGAGCCATGGCACCGACGCGCTGGGGGGTTGGGGCGCGACCACCTGTGGGTCGACGTAGCTCAGGACAGCAGCCACGACGCCGACGATCATCTGGAGACGCGCCAGGGCGATCGCCTCATTGTCCTTGAAGAATGCGAAACGCAAAAACCGCGCTCCATCGGAACGCGGCTTTGCCAGATACGCATGGCGCTTCGCCAACAATACACTTGCGAAACTAACGGCGAAACTTACGGGCTCCGGTACGCGAGACCTGATCCGGAGCGCCGGGCGGATGTCCGCCTCGCAATCCGTTCTAAACGCATATCGTTACTGCAGGGTTAGCAAGAGCTTAAGCAAACCTAAATTTGCCGACTTTCCGCTTTGGGCAGATCGAAAACCTGTGAACTTGGAAGCTTACGCCGGGTTACCACGGAGGAAATTAATGATGCCGGAAAAATCCGCGCCGGCATTCCCTTGTGCGTTGAACAGCGCATAGAGCTGGGCTGCCTCGGCGCCGAGCGGCGTTGCTGCACCGACGCTCTGTGCGGCCTCCTGCGACAGTTTCAGGTCCTTCAGCATCAGTGCCGCCGCGAACCCAGGCTTATAGCCATTGTTGGCGGGCGATGTCGGCACCGGGCCGGGCACCGGGCAATAGGTGGTCAGCGACCAGCACTGGCCGGACGAGGTCGAGGCGACGTCGAACAGCGCCTGGTGCGACAGGCCGAGCTTTTCCGCCAGCACGAAGGCCTCGGCAACGCCGATCATCGAAATGCCCAAAATCATATTGTTGCAGATCTTCGCCGCATGTCCGGCGCCGTCGTCGCCGCAATGAACGATGCGGCCGGCCATCGGCTTGAGGATTGGTTCGGCCTTGGCGAAGGCATCCTTCGAACCGCCGGCCATGAAGGTCAGCGTGCCGGCCGCCGCACCGCCCGTGCCGCCGGAGACCGGCGCGTCGATCGACAGCAACCCGTGCTTGGCGGCGATGGCATGGGCCTTTCGAGCCGACTCGACATCGATGGTCGAGGAATCGATGAACAGCGCGCCTTTTTTTGCCTTGGACGCTATGTCTGCGTAAACCGACAGAACATGCTTGCCGGCCGGCAACATGGTGATG
This sequence comes from Mesorhizobium sp. M0145, assembly GCF_040322355.1. Classification (NCBI taxonomy): domain Bacteria; kingdom Pseudomonadati; phylum Pseudomonadota; class Alphaproteobacteria; order Hyphomicrobiales; family Phyllobacteriaceae; genus Mesorhizobium; species Mesorhizobium sp. M0145. The sequence continues at coordinate 195,708 of NZ_JAMYTK010000005.1, read as the reverse complement.
ACCGCATCGGCGTCTTTCACCGCCGCAACGGCGTTGGCCATGACGACGACGCCGTGTTCCCTGGCGATGACGAGGTTCTCCGGCACCAGGTCGAAGCCGTGCACGGCATATCCGGCCTTGACCAGGTTGGAGGCCATCGGATTGCCCATATTGCCGAGGCCGATGAAGGCGATGGTGGTCATAATGGCGCTCCGTGAGTGGAATAGTGAATAGTGAATAGTGAATAGTGAATAGTCAGTAGTCAGTAGTCAGTAGTCAGTAGTCAGTAGTCAGTAGTCAGTATGGATCATGTATTACCTCATGGTCTATATGATAGCCTCACCATTCACCATTCACTATTCACTATTCACTAAATTCTCTATCGTCCGATCAGCGCGCGAGCGATGATGACGCGCATGATCTCGTTGGTGCCTTCGAGGATCTGGTGGACACGCAGGTCCCGCACCAGCTTCTCGATGCCGTAGTCGTGCAGGTAACCATAGCCGCCATGCAGCTGCAGGGCGTCGTTGGCGACGTTGAAGCCGGTGTCGGTGACGAAGCGCTTGGCCATCGCCGACCATTTCGAGGCATCCGGCGCGTTGCGGTCGAGCTTCGAGGCGGCGGTGTAGAGGAAGACGCGCGCTGCCTGCAGTTCGGTCTCCATGTCGGCGAGCTTGAACTGCAGCGCCTGGAACTGGTTGATCTTCGAGCCGAAAGCCTTGCGTTCGGCGGTGTAGGCGAGTGCCTTGTCGAGCGCCGATTGCGCGCCGCCGAGCGAGCAGGCAGCGATGTTCAACCGGCCGCCGTCCAACCCGGCCATGGCGATGCCGAAACCGGCGCCCTCGACCGACAGCAGGTTTTCCGCCGGCACCTTGCAGTCCTCGAAGACGACCTGGCGGGTCGACTGCATGTGCCAGCCCATCTTGCGCTCGTTGGCGCCGAAGGAAAGGCCGGGCGCATCGTTCGGCACGACGAAGGTGGAAATGCCTTTCGGCCCGTCGGCGCCGGTGCGCGCCATGACGACATAGAGGTCGCTGTCGCCGGCACCGGAGATAAACTGCTTGGCGCCGTTCAGCACATAATCGCCGCCGCTTTTGACCGCACGCGTCTTCAGCGCCGCGGCATCGGATCCCGAACCCGGCTCGGTCAGGCAGTAGCTGGCCAGCCATTCCATCGAGGTCAGCTTCGGCAGGAAGCGCCGACATTGCTCGTCGCTGCCGAAGCGGTCGATCATCGATGCCGCCATATTGTGGATCGAGATGAAGGCGGAAAACGCCGGATCGGCCCGCGAAAGCGCTTCGAAGATCAGCACGGCGTCGAGCCGGCCGAGCCCCGAGCCGCCGACATCCTCGCGGACATAGATGCCGCCAAGGCCGAGCGGACCTGTCTCGCGGATCACATCGGCGGGGAAATACTTGTTGCGATCCCAGTCGAGTGCGTTCGGCGCCACACGGTCGGCGGCGAAGGCTTGCGCCATCTCCTGGATGGCGCGCTGGTCTTCGTTGAGTTCGAACTGGCTGGTGCCCGCATCGACAGCGGCGTCCATGGCGTGCTCCCTGATGTTTCCGGCCTGCTGGCCTGTCGTTTTTGGCTTTGCGCGCAGTCCAATCTAGACCAATGATGCCGCCGCGCAACCCGATCGTCTCCATCCAACCATCTGGGCAGCGGCTGTGTGCGAATGCGCTTTGGAGCAAAGTGTGACGACAAATTTCGACGAACTGCTTGGACGCTTCCATGCCTATCTCCAGACGTTCGATGATGCGCTGGTGCGCGACGCCGTGGCCCGAATCGGCTGGGACATGCCAAGCCGGCCGCTCGAACCGCATGCACTGCCTTGTCTCCTTCAGCTCGACCGTATCGTCGAACTCGCTCCCGCTGCGGCCAAGCCGCTGGCGCGGCTGGTTGCGGAGCGTCGCGGCGATCTGCGCTGGGGGCAAACCTATGGCGAGGCGGATTTCGGCAAGGTTTTCATCGACAATTACGGCTGGCTGGAGGTGTTCGGTACACGCGGGCATTTCGTCAATGACGAGGTTGCGGCCGGCCTGCTGATCCTTGGACCCGACATCGTCTACCCCGATCATCACCATGTCGCGGAGGAGATCTACATCCCGCTGACCGGCGGCACCGAATGGCGCATGGGCGACGGCGGTTTTCGCCTTCGAGCGGCGGGCGAGGTGATCCACCATGCCTCTGACATCAACCACGCCATGCGCACCGGCAAGGAGCCGCTGCTGGCGCTCTATCTCTGGCGTGGCGGGCCACTGGCGGCCAAGTCGACGATCACCGGAACTGTTGCGCAGGGCAGGGGCTGATAATGGCCAAGGCGATCATGCTGCAGGGCACGGGTTCGGATGTCGGCAAGACGGTGCTCGTCGCCGGTCTGTGCCGCGCGGCGAAGAAGCGCGGCTTGAAGGTGCGGCCGTTCAAGCCGCAGAACATGTCCAACAACGCCGCCGTCGCCGATATTCCAGGCGATTCAGGCGGCGGCGAGATCGGCCGCGCCCAATGGCTGCAGGCGATCGCCTGCGGCGTGGCGCCGACGATCCACATGAACCCGGTGCTGCTCAAGCCGCAGACCGATGTCGGCGCTCAAGTCGTCGTGCAGGGCAAGGTGTTCGGCGAGGCGCGGGCGCGCGACTACCAGGCGCTGAAGGGCCGGCTGATGGATGCGGTGCTGGACTCCTGGGCGACGGTCGGCGAGGGCGCCGACCTAGTCATTGTCGAGGGCGCGGGATCGCCGGCCGAGATCAATCTCAGGAGCCACGACATTGCCAATATGGGCTTTGCGACGCGCGCCGGCGTGCCGGTGATCCTGGTCGGCGATATCGATCGCGGCGGCGTCATCGCCTCGGTCGCGGGCACCCATCTGATCCTGCCGGACGAGGACCGGCGCATGATCGTCGGCTACCTTATCAACAAGTTCCGCGGCGATGTCTCGCTGTTCGACGATGGCATCGAGGCGATCGAAAAATTCACCGGCTGGCGCTGTTTTGGCGTCGTGCCGTGGCTGAAGGCGGCGGCGCGGCTGCCATCGGAAGATTCCGTCGTGCTCGAACGACTGGCGTCCGGCGAGAAGCGCGCGCTGAAGGTTGCCGTGCCGATGCTCTCGCGCATCGCCAATTTCGACGATCTCGACCCGCTCAAGGCCGAACCGCAGGTCGAGGTGGTGTTCGTGCCGCCTGGTGAGCGCTTGCCCGAAGATGCGGGTCTGGTGGTCATTCCCGGCTCGAAGTCGACGATCGGCGATCTCCTGAAATTTCGCGAGAACGGCTGGGACCGCGACCTTGCCGCGCATAGGAAACGCGGTGGTCATATCGTCGGCATTTGCGGCGGCTTCCAGATGCTTGGTCGTAGCGTGCGCGATCCCGACGGCATCGAGGGCAGCGTTACAGAAACGCAAGGCCTCGGGCTGCTCGACGTCGAAACGGTGATGGAGCCGGAAAAGACGGTGCGCAACGTCAGCGCGCGCTCGGTGCCGTTCGATCTGCCGCTCGAGGGCTACGAGATCCATCTCGGCCGCACCACAGGTCCGGATACGCTGCGGCCGTCCGCCGTTATCAACGGCATCGATGACGGTGCTATCTCGGCCGACGGCAAGGTGCTGGGCACCTATATGCACGGGCTGTTTTCCGCCGATGCCTTCCGGGCGAAATTCCTCGAAAGCCTTGGCGTCAAGGGCGGCGGCATCGACTACCGCGCCGAGGTCGAACGGGCACTGGACGAGATCGCAGCCGAACTGGAAACCCACCTCGACTGCGACGCGATTTTTGGGCTGGCGCGTTAGATACTTTGCTTGAGCATGATCTTGTCCGAAAACCGGTCTCCACTTTTCGGGATCATGCTTTCTCGTCAGCCTTCGGCCAGTAGGTGCCGAACGACCAGACATTGCCTTCCGGATCGCGGCAGATGAATTCGCGGCTGCCATAGTCGCGGTCGGTGAGTTCTTCCAGAATCTCGGCGCCGGCGGTCTTTGCCCGCGCGTATGCCGCGTCTGCGTCAGCGACCGCAACGTAGATCGACTTGCCGCCGTCCGAACCCGGCGCGCCGACCATCTTGCCATAGGCGTCGTCGCGCGCCGTGCCGAGCATGATGATCGAGGAGCCGAACGCGAGTTCGGCGTGGTGCACCACGTCGCCTTCGCCATAGCGGGCGCGGACGCTGAAGCCGAAGGCCTCGCACAGCCAATCGATCATCTTGCCGGCATTCCTGTAGCGCAGCGCCGGATAAAGCCGCGGTGGTTCGGTGGTGTTCGGCATGGCTGATCTCCTTCAGCGGGTTGGTCGATCAACCCAGTCTGCGCGAAGGCCGGTTGCGCGTCTTGAAGAAATGTTACCTGGCGGCAAGGGCCGTCGGCGCGACGCCTGCGAGGTCGCGAAACTCGCGTACCAGATGCGCCTGGTCGGCATAGCCGCAGTCGGCGGCGATGTCGGCCCAAGCGCTGTTCGACTGTCTCGACAGCCCAAGCGCATGGTTGAAGCGGACAATGCGCGACAGCGTTTTTGGGCCGGTTCCGATCGCGTCCGAAAATTTTCCGTTAAGATGCTTGCGGCTCCAGCCAAGCTTTTCGGCCAGCGTCGAGATGCGGGTCCGCCCACGCGTCGAGACGATCGTCTCATAGGCCCAGACTATGTCGGCTTGAGTGCGGTCCGCGGTTGCCAACCGATCGCCGACGAAGGCTTCGGCGATGGCAAAGCGTGAGCTCCAATCCGGCGCATTGCCGAGCCTTTCGCGAAATGCGATGCCTTCAACGCCGAGCACGTCATCCAGGCCGACCATGCGGTCGGTCAGTTCGCTCATCGGCCGGCCGAAGAAGCGACGAGCGCCGAGCGGGGTGAAATTGACCTGCATACAGCAGGTGCCGCCGCAGGATTCGATCACCACCGGCCCGGCATAAAGGCCGGCGGCAAAACTGGCGAAGCGGTCATTGTCGCTGGGGTCCCTGCCGAGCCCAATGGCAAAGGGTTCGGCAAAGCTGATGACCAGCGGCACGGTCAGCGAGGCATATTCGATGGCGCGGAAATGGCCTGGCATGGTTTCGCGAAAGCCGCACATGTCGGTGACGACGCCCTGAAGCCGATGGCTCGGCGCGCGCCGCACCATCTCGAACCGATCGAGGCCTGGGCTTTCGTGGCGGCTGTCGTCTTTGCTGTCGGCGGGCATCAAGCTTTCCTTCCGCCAAGCAACTTTAACAGACCATCCGCCGGAATCAAAAGCGCCCGGTTTTGGCCGGGCGCTCCGAGTTGCCTGAGATTCTGAATTGTCTGGACGTGTTTAAGCGCCGCGCATCAGGCAGCCGGCGGCCAGCACAATGTAGGCGATGACGACAATCCACGCGGCATTCAAAGGGATGAACGCAAGAACGCCAAGCGCGGCGAGAACGCCGATGATGGCGATGACAAGGGATATAATGAAAATAAGCTGGGTAGGCGCACTGAGATTCATGTTCGGTCCCTCCTCAACATGATTCGTACAGCGGCATACTATCAGTCGCGCGGTCACACACCAATGAGTGCACGCAGGCGGCTTTTCCACCATTCGCACCCCGTTTGCGCAAATCCGATTCCGCGCTACCTTCCGAACGAATCGGAAGGGGCTGATGGCGATGGGATTGCTGGACCAGATACGCTCGATCTTCGACGGCGATCCTGGCGTGCGCAAGGTCGCGGACGATCCGGTGCTGTCGGCGGAGCTGCTGATGCTGTTCCGTATGATATTGGCCGATGGATCGGTCAGCGAAAGCGAAATGACAGCCTTCAGGCGTATCTGCCGGGACGCCTTCGGCATTCCCGAAACCAGCATCGACAGCGTCATCGAATATCTCAACGAATTCGGCTACGAGACCAACGGCTCGCAAGCCGTCGCGCAGTTCCGCGACCTCGACGTCGAACGGCGCAAGCTGCTCGCCCGCCACATGGCCGAAATCGCCAAGGCCGATTCGCAACTCGCCGGGAGCGAAATGCAGCTGTTGCGCCGCACGCTCGACCTGCTCGACATCAGCCCGGCCGATGTGGTGAAGCCTCAAGGCTGAGGCATCGGCTGACTTTCTGAACGTCATTTTGTCTGTCATAGGCCATCCTCCAGGATAACCTGTCACAGATATTATCTGTGTTCTCACTTACGGGGTGCAGTGTATTCGCGGGTGGCGCACGGGGTATGGGATAGTTTGCCAAGCGCACGTCACTGTCACCACTACTCCTCAAGCGTCAAATGTGATGAATTCAGTATAAACTTGTGGTCAAATAAAATAACGGTGCATTGGTAAAACATATATGCCGCGATCGGATCTTGATGATCCGGTTCCGCCTTATATTCTTCAGTGCTGTATACTACGTCGAAAGATTTTCAAATAAGGCATCGTCAGACCAAAGATCGTATTGCTTGGGCATATTTGGTTCATCAGGCTTGCCGAGATAGGTCCAAATCTGACTTCTTCTAATGGCTTTTATGTCACCAAATTGTGCGGTCAATTTTTCACGCGATAGTGCGTCCTTCCATCTGGACGAAGGGCCGGTGATTTTCTGATAGAATATAAGCAAGACCAATACGGCAGTCACAGCACTCAGCACAGCTGCCGAAAATATGCACTGCTTACTAATTTTCATTTCAGCCCCCAATTTCTGACGTCGACATCAATCGGGATCAAGCGACCTGAAAGAGGGTGAGCTATAAACCCCGGGGTAATCGTGCTTCAAGCCCTCCTCTGTTCCGTAGTGAACATCGAACTAGCCCGCACCAATCATTCCAAAATCGCCGGCAACTGTCGGGGCGCGCTACCATTAACATTCAGACTTCCCGTGTAAACTGCAGTGTGCCCGGTGGCATCATCGAATTTTGCAGTCCACGAAACAACATCACCGATTTTAGCGTCTTTTTGGGAAACAATCTTGGAACCGGGAAGATCCCCCTTGCCGCTCCAGCGGATGCTCAAAGTACTATCATAGTGCGCTATCTCTTTCTCTTATGCCGGGCAATAAAAGCAACGGAAATCAAAGAGAATGCAGCCATAATTGCGAGATACGCGACAGCTAATTCGCTTTCACCCAAGGCACCTGAAATCAAAAAATGAATGACAGTAATTAAAAGTAATACATAGTGATACTTCTGGATCATACCCAAATTATATATCATGTTTATGTTTGATTTTGTATACGACCATCCGGTCCAGTCATTTTTGAAATTCCTCTCCAGATAACCGATGGGGTGTTCGAAACGATTAAGAAGCTCCGCTAACCTTCTTGGAAATGCAAAGGAGGCAGCAAGTATCGCGAAAATAAAAACCACCATCCAGGCGGATTCACCCCACGCCAGCGAAATAGGAATGGTCGCAATCGACGTCCATACGGATGTTACTGAGAATATCCTCTCAAAAGTCCCGTTCATATCCATAGTCTCTGCGCCTCCGATCTTCTAGCTATTTCGACCGAGCGAACACAACAAAAAGTGCACTGTTACCGTAATTCGCACTGTCACCGTAATTCGGAGAGGAGATATGGAAAGAGTGCGCTGTAATTCCTTACACAGCAATCAGTACGAACTGGTTTGGAAGTAAGGCTAATTGAGCGATGGTCTTCCCATTTTCGCTACTGAATTCAATCTCGTATGCCTCCTCGGGATAAGAATGCTCTTCAACAACGACTCCTAACGCTCCGGCCTGAAGGGATTCTCCCAGCATATCACAAATCAATCTCACAACGTCGTTGATCTTTGGTTTCATAGCGGGACTCTACTTCACGAATAGTGTCATCAGCGACGGGACGTTTGAACCGGGGGCTAAAAATCCACCCGGTGCGAACCTCAACGGTGCCGGCCGGACCTGTAACAGTTACGTCCACCGTATATCGAGCTCCGTATTATCAACAACCCGTCTGGCCGGAGGCATCGCGCACGCTGGTCGTGGTGTGGGTCAGCGTGCCCAGCGTGACGTCCCGGCGGGCGAGCTTGCCAAAGCCGTCATACTTGTTGCCTTGCGTTGCCCCAGGGTTGGTGGAGGTGAGCTGGCCGATGTTGTAGAAGCCGGACGCCGCTATGCGGGCAAGGCGGGCCATGTGGTCAATCTACGTGCAATGATAGCCGGGCGAACGCGATAAAAGTGCACCGAAATTGCGAAATTCTCTCCAGTTCCTGCCGCACAATAGCGGCCACTAAGTAATGACCCGCGTCATTTAGGATCTGTGAATGGCAACTAACGACCTTGTGCACTGGCCCGATAATCCAACAACTCTTGCATTTCTACAATCTCTTCCCCGTATTGTCCCGTGACCTTAATGGTGTGGGTGTCAAGATCAACCAGACTCTTCAGGAACAAAATGGTGGGCCGCGCGTGCTCAATTCGAACCAAACCTAAAAGCCTTATCGCATAGAGCGAATTCGCATCCCCGCCTCCTTTTTGGGCCAAAGACATTTTCAATTCTTCCTGCAATTTTTCAATATCGTCGTAAATGCCAACATAAGAGTCCGTAAGCGATCGAGTTACTTGATCAAAATCTTTCGTTCTCTCGTCCAATTGCAATGGAGTCGCAAGATTCTTATCAATCAATCTCGTCCATATAAAAAGGTAAAGTGCACCAGTATCCTCATTAAATTCTTCATATTTCGTATTCCAGTCTATGAACTCCTTCGCAATTTGCGAGGTTACGCGTGATATACATTTCTCCTCAACTGCTCGCCAAGTGAACGGCCAATTATCTGCAAAGATTCCATTTGAACAGTTCAGTATCTCAGGAGTTGATGGCACAGTACAGGCCGATCCTCCGAAAACCAAAATTGCAACAAATCCGGCAATTTTCAATGCTATTTTAAAATGCATGATGGCAACTCCTCACGGACCAATTGGGAAATCATTTACCTGTAAACTCGCACTACCCACCTTATTCGGGCCGATTACATTCATAAGCGAGTTATAGTCTTTATTGTTCTCCACCAAACAACCCAGTGACATCCCTCCTTCACTAGTCGTGGGGCTCCTCCCCGGATGAATAGTCCGCCCGATGCAAATTAGCCGCTGACGCCGCCAAAAAAGTTCCGCGCGGCATTGACGAGAGGCCGGCTAGTGGGAGTCACCGTAATTCGTAATTCACATCGTTACCGTCATTCCTTGATCAATGGGGTTTCAGCTGCTCGATCAGAATCAATTCGACGGCTTGATATCCGTGTAAACCGTCCTGCTCCAAATCGCCCGCCGAAGCTACGCTAGTTTGGCTCTGTAGCTTCGATGGATCAGACTCTGAGTATTTTCGAATAAGAATTCGGTTGGAAAGGCTTTCTTTGTGAACGAAGGTTGGCATAGGCCATTTGTCTTCTGCCCAGCTCTTCATTTGACCAATAATTGGCCAAGTTCCATTTATTAAACCGAGATCGCCACACCGTAGGCACCTGACTGCATTATCTGGACTAAGGTCATTTAATTCATCCGCCTTTGGCAATTCCAGACGCATTGGTCCAAATAGATATGCTAGAATAATCTTTCCCATTGGGGCCATATGAGCTACCAAGCCAAGCCCATAGCCACCTGATCTCAACGGAATGGCAAACAGGGTGCCTTCCTTGTAGGGTAGTTTTCTCACTTTAAGGTTACCTTTACTACAGATGCCGGCGTGATGCGGAAGGCGCGAGTGGTGATTAGTTACGGCTTTGTTGGAGCGCCAAGCTCTCGTGTGTTTGGGGGCTATCCGTTGCTGCCAGTCGTTTTGCTTAGCTTAAGCGCGACGATGCGGAGAATACGCGGCAGGACAAAGCCGAACGGGCGAGGCAGAAAACATACATTAATACCGCAATTTCCAAACCTAAGTTCGCTAAATCTCCTTCGCGCGCAAAGGGACGATCAGGTCCGGGTTGCGCGATCGGCGATCGGCCCAATGGCCCCATATTTTTTCTACTTTCATAGGCTGGCCACAAACAGTCGTCTCCCCCACGTCGCCAACCACCGGAGCCTCCTCGTGGGGCGAGCCACCGGTCTCGCCCCGACCTTCGGACCCCACAGTGGGAGATCGGAAGGCCCGTGCCCCTTGCGGCTCAGCCCTGTTCGTGCAGCCGTTTTGCAATCGCCCGGTGCAGGTCTGGAGCAGCAGTGATCAGCGCCTTGGCGGCTTCTGATTGCGGGTGGTCGAGTACTTCGCTCGTCCTGCCGCGCTCGACGATCTTGCCGTCATGCATGACCATCACCTCGTCGGTGATGGCGCGGGCGACGGTCAGATCATGGGTGATGAACAGATAGGCGATGCCGAGTTTTTGGTTGAGCTCGGCGAACAAATCGAGGATCTGCGCGCGGATCGAGACGTCGAGCGCCGAGACCGGCTCGTCGGCGACGACCAGCTTCGGCCGGGTGATGATGGCGCGGGCGATCGAAAGGCGCTGGCGCTGGCCGCCCGAAAACTCGTGCGGGTATTTGTCCATGTCGCCTGGTGAGAGGCCGACCTCGTGCAGCGCATGCGCCACCATCTCGCGCCGCGCGGCGGGCGCCGGCTTCTTCTCCAGCACATGCAGCGGCTCGGCCACCAATCTCTCGACCTTCTGGCGTGGGTCGAACGAACCATACGGGTCCTGGAACACGACCTGCATGTCGCGCCGCGCCGGCCTCAGCTCCGCCTCGCTCTTGCCGGTGAGGGTGTCGCCGCGGAAGCGGATTGTCCCTGATGTCGGCCTGTCCAGCGCCAGGACCATGCGGGCAAGCGTCGACTTGCCGCAACCGGAACGGCCGACCAGCGCCACCGACTGACCGGGCGCCATGGAGAAGGAGACATCGTCGACGGCGCGGATGGGAGCCCCTCGCTTGAGCAGCGATATGCGCCGTGCCGGATAGTCGCGCGTCACGCTCTCTACCTCAACCAGAGGTTTTCCTTGGCCGACGCTGTGCCTAGCCCGCGCGGGCACATGCATCGAGGCCTGCGCCAGCTGGCGCGTATAGGGATGAAGCTGTCCGGACAGAATGCGCGCCGTGTCGCCGGCCTCCATCACCTCGCCATGGCGCAGGATGGTGATGCGGTCCGCCATCTCGGTCACCACGGCGAGGTCGTGCGAGATCAGCAGCAGGCCCATGCGGTTTTCCGCTACGAGGTCGCGCAGCAGGTCGAGGATCTGCGCCTGCAGCACCACGTCGAGCGCGGTCGTCGGCTCGTCGGCGATCAACAGCTTGGGTTTCAGCGCACAGGCGATGGCGATGACGACGCGCTGGCGCTGGCCTCCGGACAACTCGTGCGGATAACGCGACAGCGGGAACTGCGCCGCCGGCAGGCCGACCCGGTCCAGCATTTTTCGCGCCCGTTCCTCGGCGTCGCCGCGGCTCGCCCTGGTGTGCCAGCGAATACCCTCGGCGACCTGCTCGCCGATGGTCTTGACCGGGTTGAGCGCCGTCATCGGCTCCTGGAACACCATGCCGATGTCGTCGCCGCGCAGCGCGCACATCTGGTCCTCGCTCGCCGCCAGGATGTCGATGCCGTCGAAGGTGACGCGTCCGCTGGCGTGCGCCGCCCAGGGCAGCAACTGCATCACCGCGAGCGCCGTCATCGACTTGCCGGAGCCGGATTCGCCGACCAGCCCCATGACTTCGCCGGGCGCGACGGAAAGTTCGATGTCCCTGAGGATGGGCGTGCCGCCGATGGTCAGCGACAGCTTGTCGATTTCGAGCAGGCTCATCGCTGCCGCCGCGATTTCGGATCGAGAATGTCGGCAATGCCGTCACCAAGCAGGTTCAAGCCAAGCACGGTGATGACGATCGCCATGCCGGGAAAGATCGCCATCCACGGCGCCACCACCATGCGGGTCTGGGCGTCGAACAGCATGCGGCCCCAGCTCGGCATTGGCGGCTGGGTGCCCAGCCCGACATAGGAAAGCCCTGCTTCGGCCAGTATGCCCAGCGCGAACTGGATGGTGCCTTGCACCAGCAGCAGCGTGGCGATGTTGGGCAGCACATGTTCGATGCTGATCAGCGTCCTGCTCTTGCCGGCGGCGCGGGCGGCGAGGATGAATTCGCGCGGCCAGATCGCCAGGGCGGCGGCCCGGGCGACGCGCGCGAATACCGGGATGTTGAAGATGCCGATGGCAATGATGGCGTTGAACGCGCCCGGCCCGAAGATGGCGGTGATCATGATTGCCGAAAGCAGCGCCGGAAAGGCGAAGACCAGGTCGTTCAGCCGCATCAGCACGTCGTCGACGATGCCGCCACGCGCCGCGGCAAAGGCGCCGAGCGGCACGCCGATGCCCATGCCGATGCCGACCGCCACCAGCGCCACGGCAATCGAGTTGCGGGCGCCGACCATGATCATCGACAGGATGTCGCGACCGAAATGGTCGGTGCCGAACCAGTGCGCCAGCGACGGCGCCTGGGTCTTGTCGGATATGACCAGTTTGGTGACATCGTAAGGCGTCCAGAAGAAGGAGAGGATCGCGACCGCGGCCACCAGTGCGGTGATGGCGAAGCCGGCAAGGAACGAACGGTTTTTGAACGCCTTGGCCAGGATGCCGGCAAGATTCTCGTCGGGGATGTCGATGTGCAGCGTCATTGCCGGCCTCTCAGGCGCGGATCGACCACTGCATAGGAGAGGTCGACAACGAAATTGACGACGATGACGGCTGCAACCAGCAGCATGACGACGCTCTCGACCACGATCAGGTCACGCTGGTTGATCGCCTGGAACACCAGGCGGCCGAGGCCGGGCAAGTAGAAGACGTTCTCGATGATGATGGTGCCGGCAAGCAGGAAGGCGAATTGCAGGCCTAAAATGGTGACCACCGGGATCATGGCGTTGCGCAGCGCATGCCGCCACAAGACAAGCCGATAGGGCAGGCCCTTGGCGCGGGCGGTTCGGATGTAGTCCTCGTTCAGCACTTCGATCAGCGCCGAGCGGGTGACCCGGGCGAGGATCGCCGCCTGCGGCAGAGCGAGAGCGACTGCCGGCAGGAGCAGCGACTTCAGCGCCGGCCAGACACCGGCGCTCCAGCCAGGAAAACCGCCGCCCGGCACCAGCCGCAGCCAGACGGCGAACAGATAGATGAGCATCAGCGCGAACCAGAAGTTGGGCACGGCGACGCCAAGCTGGGCGGCGCCCATCGCAATCGTGTCGCCGGCCCGGCCGCGTCTGCTGGCGGAAAACAGCCCGACCGGAATGGCAATGACTGTGGACAGCGCCAGCGCCATCAGTGCCAGCGGCAGCGAGACGACGAGGCGCTCGCGGACCAGATCGATGACCGGCACCGAATAGGTGTAGGAACGGCCGAAATCGAGGCTCAGCAAGCCGCCGGCCCAATGCAGATAGCGCAGCATGACGGGAGCGTTGAGGCCCATCTGGTTGCGCAGCAATTCGATCTGGTCGGCGCTGGCGTTCAGGCCAAGCATCAGCCGCGCCGGGTCGCCGGGAATGATCTCCAGCACGGCAAAGACCACCATCGAGGCCAGAACCAGCGTGACGACGGCGATGGCGAGCCGCTTGAGGAGGTAGGCGGTCATGAGCTGCCTGATGCAAGCACTGGGCGAAGGTAGCGTTCCCGCCCACCCCCCTCTGTCCTGCCGGACATCTCCCCCTCGAGGGGGGAGATTGGCAGTTTCCACGCTGGCACTGTCCTTGCAACGCTAGTGGTTAGCGAAAGCGGCGATGAGGGCTCAATCTCCCCCCTTGAGGGGGAGATGTCCGGCAGGACAGAGGGGGGTGGGACGGAGTGCAACTTTCGCCTTTCTGTCAGCGATCAATCCGTCCACTTCACCTTGGTCAGGTCATTGGCCTGGATCGGGGCATTTTCCCACAGGCCCTGCAGTTTGGCGTCCCAGACGCCGACCTTCGGCAGTTCGTAGAGGAAGCCGACCACGGCGTCATCGGCCAGGACCTTCTGCGCCTCGCCGAGCAGCGTCATGCGCTTGGCCTCGTCGGAGGTAAGGTTCAGCTCGTCGATGATCTTGTCGAAGGCCGGGTTGTCGTAGTTGAAGTAATAGTCCTTGCGCGAATAGATATCGATGTCGTTAGGCTCGGTGTGGGAAACGATGGTCAGGTCGTAATCCTTCTTGGTGAAGACCTGGTCCAGCCACTGCGCCCATTCGACCGGTATGATCTCGAGATCGATGCCGATTTCGCGAAGCTCGGAGGCGATGATCTCGCCACCAAGCCGCGCATAGGAGGGCGGCGGCAGCTTCAGCGTCGCCTTGAAGCCATTCTCCAGGCCGGCTTCCTTCAGCAACTCCTTGGCTTTCTCCACATTGTGCGGGTAGAGGCCGGTGAGGTCGACATAGGCCTTGCTGGCGGGCGACATGTGCGAGCCGATCGGCACGCCGAGGCCGGCCGAGGCGCCGTCGATGATCGCCTTGCGATCGAGCGCAAAGGAAATCGCCTGCCTGACCTGCAGCTTGTCGAAGGGCGGCTTCTTGTTGTTGATCGACAGGATGGTTTCACCCTCGGTCGAGCCGATCACCACCTTGAAGCGCGGGTCGTCCTTGACCTGGGCGACGCTGTCGGGGTCGAAGAACGGAAAGGCCTGAACGTCGCCGGAAAGCAGCGCCGGAACGGCGGCGGCGGCATCCGGAATGATGCGGAACTCGGCCTTGTCGAGGAACACCGGGGCGCCCCAGTAATTGTCCGACTTGACCAGCGTGATCGACGAGCCCTTGGCCCAGTTCTGGAATTTGAACGGGCCGGTGCCGATCGGTTTTTCCTTGTTGGTGTCGGCTGTCTCAGGCGCGACGATAACCGCGTCGCCCCAGCCCATATTGTAGAGGAACGAGCCTTGCGGGTTCTTCAGCGTGACATTCACCGTCGCGGGATCGACGACCTCGACCTTGTCGATGGCGGCGAACAGGCTCTTTTGCGCGTTGACGGAATTGTCGGCGCGGGCACGATCGAGCGAGAATTTCACGTCGTCGGCGTTGAAGTCGCTGCCGTCATGGAATTTCACGCCTGTATGCAGCTTGAAAGTGTAGACCTTGCCGTCGTCGGAAATGCTCCAGCTTTCGGCGAGATCGGGCAGCACCTCGCCGTTCGGGCCGATGCGGGTCAGGCCCTCGAAGACATTGGCATAGAGCACCTCGTCGATCGCCGCCGCGGCGCCCGCGGTCGGATCGAGATGCGGGGGTTCGAGCGTAATGCCGATGACCAGGTCGGTGCGCGCGGCCATCGCCGAGGTTCCGGCGGCCAACGCCAGCGCCGCAGCGGCCAGAATGGTTTTCCACAATTTCATCGTGCAACTCCCCATATGCTAAAACACGTGCTCAAACCCGGGCGGATAGAAGCGTGAATTCGCCGCCGAGTAAATTGCGTTTCGTACCGTCCGCCATCGCCGGGAGGAATGTTTTTTCGCCCATGGCCGGATCATCGCGGGCCGGCGTCCCTCAGCAGAACGTCGAGGCCGATCGCCATCACCTTTGCCGAGTCCAGCATGTCGGCAATGCCGACCCATTCATCGGGCCGGTGGGCGAGATCGAGGATGCCCGGGCCATAGGCGATGCAGTCATAGATGTGGCCGATACGGGCGATGTGCTTCTGGTCGTAGGTGCCGGGCGAAATCACGTAATCCGGTTCGCGGTCGAATATCTCCATGATGCCTTGCGCGACCGCCTTCACCACCGGTGCGTCGCGCTCGGTCATCAGCGGCAGCACCTCCATCAGATCGCGGATCTCGTAATCGAACTTTTTGCGCTCGCGCTTCAGCCGTTCCAGGATATCGGTCACCTCGCTCTTGACCGTAGCGAGATCCTCTTCGAGCAGAAAGCGGCGGTCGATGGTCAGCCGGCAGGAATCGGGCACGTTGGGCGAGGGCAGGCCGGGCCGGAAATCCTCCGTCTGGCCGCCATGGATCGAGTTGATGTTCATGGTCGAGCGTTTTGCGCCTTCGGGCACGACCGGCATGCGCGTCATCTTGCGGTCGAGCGCCGGAAACAGCTCATCCTCGAAGGCCCGCAGCACGGCGCCCATATGGCGCACTGCGTTGTCGCCGAGGAACGGCATCGAGCCGTGCGCGATCTCGCCCTTGGTCTCGATCTCCGCCCACCAGACGCCGCGATGGCCAAGGCAGATGCGATCCTTGTTGAGCGGCTCGGGAATGATGACGTGGTCGACCTTCGGCCTGGAGAAATAGCCGAGCGTGGCCAGATGCGCGACGCCGCCAAAGCCGCCGGACTCCTCGTCGACCGTGCCTGAAATCTCGATGGCGCCGGGAAAATCGGGAAAGACCTCCATGAAGGCTTCAGCGGCGATGATCGAGGCGGCAAGCCCGCCTTTCATGTCACAAGCGCCGCGGCCATAGACCTTGCCATCCCTGACGATGCCGGCGAACGGATCGAGGCTCCAGCCGTCGCCGGGCTCGACGACGTCGATATGCGAATTGAAGTGCACGCAAGCACCCGGCGCCCGGCCATCGAAGCGGGCGACGACGTTGACGCGCGGGTAACGGTCAGTGTCGCCGGGCGTGCCTTCAGCACGGATGAATTCGATCTCAAAACCACGCTTCTTCAGCCGCGCGCCGATATATTCGGCACATGGCCGATAGGCTTCGCCGGGCGGATTGATGGTCGGAAAGCGGATCAGATCCGCGGTCAGCGCAACCAGATCATCGGCCCGGTCATCGATAGCCTTGAGGAGCCGTTCGTTCGGTTCGTTCATTCGGCGAATTGAGCAGCGGATGAGGAGGTTTTGCAAGCCCGATGGCGAATTGCGAGGCGATTGCGTGTCGTTACGGCAACTATCGCGGGAAATCGTTCAAATTCGCTGCTTTGGATTGGTGAAATCGTCAGGGAGTGGGTGTTAGCTCGCTGGCTTGCCATCAAAACGCTGGAGAACAGCGCGAGGGCAGGCAAGCAAGGGGCATCAAAGGGGTTTGATTGCATGAAAAACACTGTTCTCATGGCAGCGGCATTGATGGCGATGCTGTTCGGTTCGTCGTTCGAGAGCCGGGCGGCCAGCCTGGTCGCGAACATCGATATTTCCTCACAGACAATGACGGTAAGATACGGGCTTTCGTATTACCGGTGGAGCGTTTCCACCGCCCGCAAAGGCTACATCACGCCGCGCGGCAGCTATCGCCCACAGCGGACGGCTCGGATGTGGTATTCGCGCAAATACGACATGTCGCCGATGCCCTATTCGGTGTTCTTCCGCGGCGGCTATGCTATCCACGGCACCGGCGCGATCAGGCAATTGGGGCGCCCGGCATCGCATGGCTGTGTGCGCCTCCACCCCAGCAACGCCGCCGCGTTCTATTCGATGGTGCGCAAAGCCGGCTTCGGCAATACGCGGATCCTCGTGACGAATTAGGGCCTGCTCCTCGGCCCGCAACAAAAAACCCGCCGGAGCGGCGGGTTCGTCGGAGCCAAATAGCACCATACCGAAATTAGTAGCATAGCTGCCGGCACAAAGCAAGAACAAAATAAGGCCTGTGCCCAAAAAGATCGTTCCGCTCAGGCGGCTTTGTCGCGCACTGTCGCCGGGCGACGCTTTTTGCGGCCGCTGATCTCCCAGCGCTTGTGGAACCACATCCACTGGCCGGGGTCTTCTCGCACCCAGCGCTCGACCACGTCGTTGAGAAGCTGGGTGGTGGCGCGGACGTCGACACTGCCGCCGGCGGTGCGCGGCAAGGTGAGCTTGTCCTCGATCTCGAGCCGGAAACGGTTGTTCGGCAGGCGCACGCAGCGCGCCGGGTAGACATCGCAATCGTAGTGCCGCGCCAGGGTGCCGAGAACCCGGTTGCTCTCGCAGGGGCGGCCGAAGAATGTCGTCTCGAGCCCGCCCGTGAATTTCTGGTCGACCAGCACGCCGATATTGCCGCCTTTCTCGAGGATGGCCGCAAGCGCGAACGAGGCACCGGTCGAAGACGGCAGCAGCGATCCCATGCTCGAGCGGCGGGTCGAGAGGATGTAGTCGGCGAGGTAAGGGTTGTTGGGCGGGCGAAACAGCGCCGTGATGTTCATGCCGAAGGTCGCCGCCGCCACTGGCAGCAGCTCGAAATTCCCGAGATGCCCGGTGAAGACGATATGCGGCTTGTCCTCGCCGGCAATGCGCACGAAATGCTCCACGCCCTTGACCTCGACACGGCCCGGCTTCGTCGCAGTGGGATCGTAGTCGAACAGAGCATCGAGAAAGATATATTCGGCGGCCAGGCGGGCCATGTTGCCCCACATGTCGGAAGCGATCGCCTCGATCTCGGAATCGCTCTTTTCCGGATAGGCCCTGCGCAGATTGTCGACAGCAACCTGATGGCGCGCTACCCAAGGGCCGATGCGGCGGGCAGCGCGGTCGGCGAAATTGAGCGCCCTGTCGGGCGGCAGCAGGCGCAGCGCGGAGATGATGATCATCGCGACGCGCGCGACCAGCCAGTAGTTGAACTGGCGAAGCCGCCTGCCATAGCGGAATCCCACGTCCCTGCGGATCTTCCTGAAGGCGTTGCCGATCATTTCAGCCGACGCGCAGGATGATCTTGCCGAAGACGTCGCGGCCTTCCATGCGCTTCAGCGCCGCATCGATTCCGTCGAAGCCAACCTCGGTGTCGATCACCGGCGCGACCAGGCCCGCCGCCATCTTCTGCATGGCGTCGGCCATGTTTTCCATGCGGCAGCCGAACGAGCCTAGCAGCTTCAGCTGCTGCTGGAACAACTGCATCAAATTGATCTGCGTCGACACGCCGGAGGTCGAGCCGCAGGTGACCAGCCGACCGCCGCGCTTGAGGCACAGCATCGAGGCGGCAAATGTTTCGGCGCCGACATGCTCGAACACCACGTCGACGCCCTTCTTCTTGGTCAGCTTGCGCACGACGCCTTCGAAGCGGTCGTCGCGGTAATTGATGACGTGGTCGGCGCCGAGCGCCTTGGCCTTGTCGATCTTGTCGTTCGAGCCGACGGTGGTGATGACCGTGCAGCCCATCTTCTTGGCCAGCTGAATCGCGGCGGAGCCGATGCCGGAGCCGCCGGCATGGACCAGTATCGTCTCGCCGGGCTGCAGCCGGGCATTGTCGAACAGCATGTGCTCGACTGTGCCGAAGGTGACAGGCGCCACCGCCGCGCCGATTTCGCTCACGCCGGGCGGAGCTGGGACCAGAAGGCGCGCCGGCAGGTTGATCTTTTCCTGCGCAAAGCCGTCGAGATGGAAGCCGTGCACGCCCGAAACATGCTCGCAGAGATTGTCGCGGCCTTCGCGGCAGGCGCGGCAAAGACCGCAGGTGCGGGCGCCATAGATCGAGACCAATTGCCCGGGCACAAGGCTGGAAACGCCGGGGCCAACCGCCTCGACCTCGCCGGAAGCCTCGGCGCCGACGACCAGCGGCAGCTTGCGCTTGGCAAAAGCCATGCCGCGCCAGCCCCAGACGTCGATGTGGTTCAGCGCCACGGCCTTGATGCGCAGCGTCACCTCGCCGAGCGCAGGTTGCGGCGGGGGCGGCAGGTCCACCGTTTCAAGGCGGCGGTCCTCGATAAGTTGCAATGCGCGCATGGTGCCTGTCGGTTCAGTCTGGCTGAAAAAGGTCGCTTAGACCGGTTCCCGCGCCATGACAAGGCAGGTGTTCTGGCCGCCGAAGCCGAAGGAGTTCGACAGGACGGCACCGACCTCGGCATTGCGCTTGGTGTTCGGCACCACGTCGAGGACGATTGCCGGGTCGGGATTGTCGTAGTTGATGGTCGGCGGAATGACGCCTTCGCGCATCGTCATCAGCGAAAATGCTGCCTCGACAGCACCGGCAGCCGATAGGGTATGGCCGATCATCGACTTGTTCGACGAGACCGGCATTGACGAGATTCGCTCGCCGAACACCGTCGACAGCGACAAATGCTCCATCTTGTCGTTTTCGGGCGTCGAGGTGCCATGGGCGTTGACATAATCGATCCCGTCCTCGCTCAAGCCGGCATCGGCAAGAGCGGCGCGCACCGCCGCGATCGCCGGCGAACCGTCCGGCTTGGAGCGCGTGCGATGGAAGTCGTCGGCCTTTTCGCCGCAGCCGCGCAATATGCCGAGAACGGTGGCACCGCGGGCAAGAGCTGCCTCCAGCGATTCCAGCACAAGGGCGCCCGAGCCTTCGGCGAGCACGAAGCCGTCGCGATCCTTGGAGAAGGGTTTTGAGGCCTTTTCGGGGATGTCGTTATGGGTCGAGAGCGCCGATAGAAGCGAGAAGCGGATCAGCGCCTCGGCGGTCGCCGAGCCGTCGGCGCCGATCGACAGCGCCCTGTCGCATTCGCCGCGGCGGATCGCCTCGACGCCGAGCTGGATCGCCGTGGCGCCCGAAGCGCAGGCTGTCGACAGCGTGATCGGCAGGCCGCGCGTTCCGAAACGGTCGGCAAGCCGGTCGGCAATCGAGCCGAACTGGGTGGTCTCGAAAATGTCGAGTTCCCTGAGGCCGCGCGCTACCCGCAGCAGCCTTTCGGCGCCGGAATCGTGCCTGTCTGAATTATTGGGCTTGTCGGAATTGTAGAGCGAAAAGCGCTCGCTCCAGTCGAGCTCGACCGGCGGCGAAGCGAGGAACAGCGGTCCGCCGAAATCGCCGGCATCGAGGCCTGCCTCCGACATCGCTTCCTGGGCGGCGGTTTCGGCAAGCTCATAGGTGAGGAGACTGGCGCCCTTGGAGCTCGACGGCAGGAAATCGACCATGCCGGAGATGCGGGTGTTGAGATGATCGACCGGGAAGCGGGTGATCGGATGGATGCCGGATTTGCCTGACGTAAGTGCCGCCCAATTGTCGGCTTTGCCGACACCGAGCGACGTCACCACGCCGATGCCGGTGACGGCGACGATGGGCCTGCCCATGTGGTCGTTCAGATTGGCCATTTGTTGTCCAAAAACCTGTTTCTCTTGGAGCGTCGGATCGCCCGAAAACCGCGCCACACGTTTCGGTCCGATGCTCTAGGCGGCTTTGATCAGCGCCATGCCCTCGAATTGGTGATAGCCGATCGCCGTTGCAAGGATGGTCTTCGGGACACCGGCAAACGGTTTTTCGACTGTGGCGTCGAAGACAGGGTAGGCGGCCTTGCGGTCGACAGCCAGGGCCGCCAGCGCGACGGCAAAGGGGAACTGCGCTTCCTTCATGTGACCGGTCAGCGTCGAAAAGCCGCGTGCGGCGATCGCCGGATTGGCGTCGAGCGCCGATTTCTCGGCGGCGGTCGCGGCATGGGCGCCCGAAGCGCCGGAGATCGCCAGCAGTTCGCCATTCGGCAATGCGGCCTGCTTCAGCAGCGCGGCGATCTCGCCATCGAGTTCGCCCCGCCGGCGCCTGGCGCGGCCGGACAGGATCGGGCCGAGTTCCGCATAGATCTTCCGGCCACGGCTTTCCGCATGCTCGCGCTGCTCCAGGACGAGAAACGCGCCGCCGGATCCGGTCACCACGCCGCCGCCCTCGGCACCTTGCCTTTGCCAGACCGGCGTCCACGGACCGCGATGCAGGTAGCCGGCCAGTTCATAGCCGAGCAGCATGTCGGAGTGTTCGGTCTGGAAAGCGCCGCCGACCAGTATATGCGTCGACTGGCCGGAGCGGATGCGCGCGGCCGCCGTCTCGACAGCGGCAACGCCGGCACCTTCCTCGCCCATGAAGGTGCGCGACGATCCCGTCACCTTGTGGACGATCGAGATGTTGCCGGCGAGCAGGTTGGAGAGCTGTGCCAGAAACAGCGTCGGGCGCAATTCCGTGGTCAGCTTCTCGTTGAGCAGCACGTCGCGGTCATTGCGGCTTTCCGATGCCGCGAGAATGGCCGCGTCGACCGCCTCGTCGCGCTCGCCGCCGCCGGCGGCCACCACCATGTCCATGGTCGCGCAGAGTTCGTCATTGCCCTTGATGCCGGCATCGTCGAGCGCAAGGCCGGCCGCATAGGTGCCGAGCCTCTGCCAGGTCTCCATCTGCCGCTGGTCGCCACGCTTGGCGATCTGCAGGTTCCAGTCGATCTCCGGCAGCGGGTGGACCGTATAGGGCGAGAAGCGCGAGGCCTCCAGAACCGGTTCAAGGCGCGGCTGGACGAGCTTTTGCCAATGCGCATCCGGACCCTCGCCCAACGACGAGACAAGGCCGATGCCTGATATGACGACGTCGCGGGGGTTCATGGGCGGCTGTTGTGGGTGAGGGCGCGTCAAGCGCTGTGCTTAGATGGCGTTCTTGGCGGCGACGAGCGCGTCGATCTTGGCGCACAGGTTCTTCATGACGAAATAGTCGTCGGTCGAGGCCTTGCCGTCGTTGACCTCCTGCGTCCACTTTTCCAACGGCACCTTGATGCCGAATTCCTTGTCGATGGCAAAGACGATGTCGAGGAAGTCGAGGCTGTCTATGCCGAGATCGTCGATGGTGTGGCTTTCGGGCGTGATCGTCTCGATGTCGATCTCGCTGGTGTCGGCGATGATCTTGGCGACTTTGTCGAACGTGGTGGACAAGGGCTTTTCCTTCGATTGCGGGCGGAATCTGTCCGCATGTGTTTTGGGCTGTCTAATCGGTTTTTCCGGGCAGGAAAAGGCCTGATACGCCGGGCGCAGATGGGATTGCTGCCCAGGCAGAGCAAGATGAGATCGGAATCCAACCACGGCTTCTCGTGGCAGTGGCATTTCGGCAACACCTATCTCGCTCGACGCGAGGAGCGACCGGCCCGGTCAGAAGGTAACGCGGCCGAGCACGCGCAGTCCGTCGCCTTGCGGCTCGACGACCACGGCTTCGCCTTCGCGCGGCGAGATGCCGGTCAATTCCTTGATGTCTTCGAGATGCGTGACCATGACCAGATTGTCGGAGCCGGAATAGCCGCGGATCTCTGCCAGGATCGCAGCGATCTGAGCGGCCTTCTCCTTTTCGTCGGTCTTCAGCAGGTCAAGCGGTGCGAACGGCTCCGGCTCGCTTTCGAAAGCGATGCGGGCGGTCTCGAGGCAGCGGCAATAACGGCTGGACAGCACGCGCTCGACCGGTGCCGCGCGGGCGCCAAACAGCGCGCCGATCTTGCGCGCCTGTTGCTTGCCGCGCTCCGAGAGATTGACCTGGGTGGTGCATTTGCCGAGGTCGAAATTGGCCGCATCGGTGGTGCCTGTGACCATGGCATGGCGAAGCAGCACGACATGCCCGCCGTCGCGCAGCAGCGCCCAGCCGGCTTCCGTCGCATGGGCTGTGGCGGAAACGGCAAGCAACAGCAGGGCCAGCACAAATCGAAGCATCAGACATCCTTTTCGGGTGACCGGCAGGCAGGTCCCCGGTGACCGGCATATAGGGACGGCAAAGCCGGCTGAAAGACAAGCCGAGTGCAACCTGCGGCCGAGACGCCTATTTCTTCGCTATCTGCTTCTTCACCAGATCGATCTTGCGGTCGGTCAGCGGGATGGGGAGTGTATAGCCAGCATCGGTAAAGCCCTGCTTGGCGTTCTCGAAGAATTCGATCGCCTTTTGGTATTCGGCATTGCCACCGCCATAGCTGCCGCGGTTCCAGTGGACGTCGCCGAGATTGTTCTGCTCGAAGGCCCATTGCATCGGCTGGCTTTCGCGGGTGAAGACCTTGAGCGTTGCCTCGAAGGCGGCTTCGGCTTCGTCCAGATATTTGCCGGTGCGTTCGAGATTGCCTAGATTGATCAGGCTCATGCCGATGCCGTTCTGCGCGTTCGCCCAGTCGACGGGCGAGGTCTCGAAGGTCAGCACCTCCAGCGCTGCCCGGCGCGCGGCGATCGAAGCGGCCAGTTTGCGGGGATCGGCCTCGCTCATGCTCAGCCATTGCAGCGCCGAGCCTAGACCGGCCTGCGCCAGTGCCCATTGCCGCGGCGTCGTCTCGCGCTTGTATTCGCGAAGTGCATCGCGATAGGCCTCGATCGCCTCCTCGTAATGCACCGGCTTGTCGGTCACGCCGCCGAGCAGTTGCAGCGTGTTGCCGAGATTGTAGTGGGTCATCGCCCAGTCGAGCGGAAACTCCTTCTTGGTGTAGACGCGCCGTGCCGCCCGGTATGCGGCCGCCGATTGCTCAAGCCTGGCAGGATCGCGCGTGCGCTGGCCGAGCGTCTGGTAGATCGAGCCGAGATTGTTCTCCGCCGAAGCCCAATCCGTCGGAAAACGTTGGCGTGTGAATATGGTCAGCGCGTCGCCATAGGCGGCAGCCGCCTCTTCGAGCAGGCCGGTGCCGAGATCGAAACGGGCAGCACTGCTCAGCGCGTTACCCAGATTGAGACGGCTGCTCGCCCAGGAGAGCGGGAAGGTGTCGCGTGTGCGGATTTCGAGCGCGGCGCGGAATGCCGCGGCTGCCTCGTCGATTTTTGCCTTGTCGTTGCGTTGCGTGCCGAGAGACACCAGCGTGTTGCCGAGATTGTTCTGGACCATCGCCCACTGAACGGGCGCCTTTTCGCGCGTGTATTCTTCAAGCGCCAGCCGGTAGGCGGCCTCGGCCTCGGTCAGGCGCTCGCCGCCCGGTTCGCGTTCCGAAAGCGCGTAAAGCGCAAGGCCAAGGTTGCTTTGCGAGGCGGCCCAGTCCAGCGGGACTTTGTCGCGCGGCCGCTTCTCCAGCGTGGCGCGCATCGCCACCACCGCCTCGTTCAGGCGTTTCGGGTCGCTCTCGCGTTCGCCGATCTTCAACAGCACATTGGCCAGGTTATTCTGGGCGGCCGCCCAGTTGAGATCATCCTTCTCGCGCTCGAACACGGCAAGCGAATCGCGAAAGATCTTCGCTGCCTCTTCCAGCCGGTCGATTTGGCGCTCGCGCTCGCCGATCGTCTGCAGCACCACAGCCATGTTGTTGCGGGTGATCGCCCAGTCGCGGTTCTGCTCGCCATTGGGGATGAAGTTCAGGATGACGCGGTAGGCGTCGATGGCGTGCTGCAGCGCTTGCCTGTCGCCGGTGGCGCTGCCATGCGCGTTGAGCGCTTCCGCCTCCTGGTTCTTGTAGTTCCAGCGCAGCCTGTCGTCCCATCTCTCGACCAGCGAGAAGGCCTTGCCGTAATCGTTGGCGGCCGACAGATAGTCGAAGACCAGCGCCGAAGCGTCGGCGCGCCTGGCATAGATCGCCGCGTCGGCAAGACGCTTCTGCCTGACCAGATCCTCTGCCCGGTCGACCACGCCGCTGGCCTGCTCGACCCGGCCCACCGCCTGGTCGAGGAAGTTGCGCGCAGTGACGATGGCGCCCTGGCCGATCGCCTTGTCGGCCGAGGCGACGAGGCGGCTGATCTCGGGGTCGTCGGTGCGCAGCGCGTCGCGCTCGGAGATCATCTTCTTCAGGCGCTCGGCCTGGGCGTCGAGCAGCTTTTGCAGGTCGGTGGGGTCCTCCGGCATCTTTTCGGTGCCGAGCGCCTTCAACACGCCATAAAGCGCGTCGAGCGGCACGCCGTCCTGCAGCGAGGCCAGTTCCACCTGTGCCCGCTTGGGGTCAGGCAACTCGGCGATCGTCAGCAGCAATTGCCGCCGCTCGCCGGTGATCAGGCCGTCGTCGCCGGTCGGTTCCTGCGGTGCTACGCCGAAGTAGAGCAGCCGGCGCAGGCTTTCATTGACCCATGGCCGCTGCTTGGCCTTGGTGTCGAGATAGACCTCCTCGGTCACCATGCGCATGACCGAGCCGAACTCGGTGCCCTTCATCGCCGCGAGGTGGCGCAGAAGTGCCGCTGCGTAGGGGCTGTTTTCGCCGACGATGCCATCGAGTGCCGGCCGCCCCGGCTCGGCGGCAAGGCCGATCACCGTTCCCAGATTTTCCGTCGCGGTCGCGTTTGCCAGTGCCCTGGCACCGCGCACCGGCTCCAATCCGCCGGCGCTGATCGGCGAGGCCGAGGCCGTCGGCGCCCGGCGCAGCACCGCATCCGCCGGAAACGGGTTGGTGCGGCAGGCATCGAGCAGCATGATCGTTACCGGCACGGTCGTCTTCAATTCGTCCATGACGGCGGAGATCGGCACCAGGGCCTGATCGGCGTCCTTCAATGAAGAAACGTCGGCGTCGACCGGCACCAGATAGTTTTCGCCGCCGGCCTCGATGCCGTGGCCGGAATAGTAGATCAAGGCGACGTCGGCGTCCTCTGCATCCTCGGCGAAACGCTCGAGGTCGCGCTTCAGCTTTGCCGTGTCGCGGTCGGTGACGCTGCGCGCGTCGAAGCCGAGATCGGTCAGCATCTTGGCGATGTCGCGGGCGTCGTTGGCGGGGTTGGGAAGAGCCGCTATGTGCTGGTATTTCGACTGGCCGACAATCAGCGCCACGCCCTTGAGGCTCGCCGGCTCCGCGGCATGAGCCGAGGTCACCACGAGGCAAAGCATGGCGCCGACGAAAGCCGTCAGCCACGCCTGCTTGAAGAAGTGCTGATTTCCGACAAGGCCCATTCGCCGCGTGTCCCCCGACAACCCTGTATAGCGCTGGCATCCAACCATGAGCAAATTCGGGCAAGATCCGAGCGGCCGGATTGTTGGCCGGTACATTCGCGAGGGAAGGGCGATTGCGCCGCCGCCGGGGCTCGCCTATCACGGGAAAAATGTCTCCGCTTACCGAAACCGTCCTCTTCGTCTTCAGTCTCGTCGGGCTCGGCTATCTTGCCGGGTTGACCGGCTATTTGAAGCCGGCGAGCGGCGAGGGCGTATCCGAATTCGCCATCAACGTGGCAATGCCGCTTTTGCTGTTCCAGACCATGGTAAAGGCCGATTTCCACGGCGTGGCGCCGTGGTCGCTATGGGGCGCTTATTTCGCGGCGGTGGCGCTTACCTGGGCTGCCGGCCATCTGGTCATTACGCGCATCTTCGGGCGGGACGCCCGCGCCGGCGTCGTCGGCGGCGTGTCGTCGTCCTACTCCAACGTCGTCCTGCTCGGCGCGCCCTTCATCATCGGCGTGTTCGGGCCGGCGGGGTTCGAAGTGCTGTCACTGCTCGTTTCCATTCACCTGCCGGTGATGATGATGGCCTCGATCATCCTTTTCGAGATGTTCGGCCGCGGCGGCAGCGAGCCTGTGCATCCGCTCCGCGTCGTCAGGAGCTTTCTCAGGAGGGTATTCATCAATCCGCTGATCATCGGCATACTGGCCGGGCTGGCGTGGCGCTTCACCGGTGCGCCGCTGCCGGTGCTTGCGACGCGGCTGAGCGACGCGCTGGCCGGCACGGCCGCCCCGGTGGCGCTGTTCGCCATGGGGCTCAGCCTGCGCCGTTTCGGCATTTCCGGCAATGTAAGGCCGGCGCTGGCGCTGTCGGCGCTGAAACTGTTCCTAATGCCGGCGCTGGTTCTCGGCCTGGTCTGGCTGATCGGCCTGCCGCCATTGACGGCCAAGGTGGCGGTCATGGTTGCGGCGTTGCCGTCCGGCATCAATTCCTATCTCATCGCGGTGCAGTTCAACACCGGCCAGGCGCTGGCGTCGAACCAGATGACCATCGCCACCGCCTGTGCGGTCGTGACCACTGCGTTTTGGCTGACAGTGGTCGTCCATGTTTTTGGATAAGAACTCGGGTTTTTGGATAAGAACTCGGGTTTTTGGATAAGAGCCCGGGTTTTTGGATAAGAACCCGGCTGCATCGCCTCTCGCTTTGGCTGGCCCAAACCCTATATGCCATCTTGTGATTGCTTGCGGGGCTTGCCCTGGGCTAAGAGCAGTGGCTCTAGCGATGCTATCGCGCACGTCCATTCACGAAATCAGCGACCGGCCCGCCAGGTGCCGAACGGAGGCGAGATCATGCTTCAGAAAACCAGCCATTTCATGCGGCAGGCCAATCTCATCAATGGCGAATGGGTGCAGGCCGATTCAGGCCAGACGATCGACGTCAACAATCCTGCCACCGGCCTCAAGATCGGCACCGTGCCGAAGTCGGGCAAGGCCGAGACCCGCCGCGCCATCGAAGCCGCCGACGCTGCCTTCCAGACATGGCGCAAGACCACCGCGCTCGAACGCTCGAAGCTGTTGCGCAAGCTGCACGACGCGATGATGGACAATCAGGACGTGCTGGCCGAACTGCTAACCATCGAACAGGGCAAGTCGCTGTTCGAATCCAAGGGCGAGATCGGCTCGGCCGCGTCCTACATATTGTGGTTCGCCGAAGAAGGCCGCCGCACCTATGGCGACGTCGTGCCGTCGCCCTGGGCGGACCGCCGTATCCTGGTGACCAAGGAACCGGTCGGCGTCATAGCCGCCATCACGCCGTGGAATTTCCCATCCTCGATGCTGGCCCGCAAGCTTGGTCCGGCGCTTGCCGCCGGCTGTACCGCCGTGGTCAAGCCGGCGTCGCAGACGCCTTATTCCGGCCTTGCCTGGGGCGCGCTTGCCGAGGAAGTCGGTTTCCCCAAAGGCGTGATCAATATCCTGACCGGCGCTGCCGGTGAGATCGGCGACGAGATCTGTGCCAACCCGCTGGTCAAGAAGATCACCTTCACCGGCTCGACCGAGGTCGGCAAGATCCTGATCCAGAAGTCGTCGGTGACGGTCAAGAAAGTGTCGATGGAGCTCGGCGGCAACGCGCCGTTCATCGTCTTCGATGACGCCGATCTCGAGCGGGCCGTCGCCGGCGCCATCACCGCCAAGTACCGCAATTCCGGCCAGACCTGCGTCTGCACCAACCGCTTCCTGGTGCAGGCCGGCATCTACGACCAGTTTGTCGAAAAGCTGGCTGCTGCGAGCAACGGGCTGAAGGTCGGTTCCGGCCTCGAGGAAGGTGTCCAGCAGGGACCGCTGATCGACGAAAAGGCGGTGGAGAAGGTCGAGGAGCTGATTGCCGACGCTACCGCCAAGGGCGGCAAGGTCGTCGCCGGCGGCAAGCGCCACGCGCTCGGCGGCTCGTTCTTCCAGCCGACGGTGATCGCCAATGCGACGCCGAGGATGCGCTTCATGAAGGAAGAGATCTTTGGCCCGGTAGCGCCGGTGTTCAAGTTCGAGACCGAGGAAGAGGCCGTGGCACTGGCCAACGACACCGAGTTCGGCCTGGCCTGCTACTTCTACACCGGCGATCTCGGTTGCGCCTTCCGGGTCATGGAAGGGCTCAAATACGGCATGGTCGGCGTCAATGAAGGGCTCATCACCACCCCTGAGGCGCCGTTCGGCGGCGTCAAGGAATCGGGCCTCGGCAAGGAAGGCGGCCATCAGGGCATCGAGGACTATCTCGACACCAAATATGTCTGCATCGGCGGACTTGGTCTCTAGAAGCCTCATGCGGTAATACCGAAAAAGACCCTGAGCCGCTTCGGAAAAGGCCAGGCTGGCGTCGAGCAACGAACTTGCGAGCATGGCGATGAAGGACGGCGAGGTTTTCGGTACGACGCAGGCGGGCGAGGAAGTCCGCCGTTTCACCATTCGTGGCGGCGGCCTTACCGCCAACATCATCGGCCTGGGTGCGATCATCCAGGATCTGCACCTGGCCGGGCACGAGGCGCCATTGGTGCTCGGCTATGATCATTTCGAGCACTATGAGACGGATACCGCCTTCTTCGGCACCGTCGTCGGGCGCTATGCCAACCGTATCCGCGACGGCCGCTTCACGCTTGCCGGCAAACGCTACCAGACCGAGCGCAATTTCCTCGAAAAGCACACGCTGCATGGCGGTTCGCAAGGTTTTTCGCGCCGTGCCTGGGCGGTTTCGCTGCATGGCAGGGATTTTGTCACGCTGACATTGCACGACCCCGACGGCATGATGGGCTTTCCCGGCGCGCTCGACGTGACCTGCACCTACCGGCTCAAGATCCCCGGCACGCTCAGCGTCGAACTGACAGCCACCTGCGAGGAGCCGACGCTCTGCAATCTCACGCAGCATTCCTATTTCAACCTGGATGACGGCGGCACCGGCGACATTCTCGACCACCGGCTGATGCTGAATGCCGGCGCCTATCTGCCGGTCGACGCGGATCTCATTCCGACAGGCACGGTCAAGCCGGTCGACGGCACCCCCTTCGATTTTCGCCAGGCGCGGCCGCTGCGCATGGAGACCGAGGGCGAACAACTCCCCTATGACCAGAATTTCTGCCTCGCTTCGACGCGCGGGCCGCTGAAGCAGGCGTCGTGGGCGCAAGGCGCGAATTCCGGCGTCGAGATGGAGCTCTGGACGACCGAGCCGGGCGTCCAGCTCTATACCGGCCAGTATCTGGCGCCGTCCTCGCCTGGACTGGGCGGACGCCAGTACAAGGCGTTTTCAGGCTTCTGCTTGGAACCGCAAATCTGGCCGGATGCGCCCAACCGGCCCTATTTCCCGCAAGCCACGCTGTGGCCGGGCCAGATCTATCATCACGTGACGGAATACCGGTTCAGGCTGCCTTAGGGCATGACCCCCGGAAACCGGCATGGTTTTGCTGCGCTGACCTCCGGTTCGGAAAGGATCATGCAAAATTCAAAGTGTTATAGCGTCCTTTGCGCGTCCATGACGCGCGGCGCTCTGGAGTCAAAACGCAATCACTCTGAACGACCGACTTCGAACCCTCTCGGACCTTTGACGCCGAGAGCCCTGACGACGCAAGTTGACCCGTTGAAGACGTTCATCCGCACCCGGTCGAAAGTCAGGAACGGCTGACGAGCGGTCATTCACCGCGCGGCCAACGGCGCGTTCTGGCTCCGATGCTTCCATGGGTGTAGGGTTGTGCCATAAAGAGGCGCATATGGCGGTTCCCCCTCTCAATCGGAAGCTGCTGGCGATCCTGGCGGCCGATATGGTTGGCTACTCGAAGGCGATGGAGGCCGATGAGGCCGGAACCATTGAGCGATTGAAAACCGTTCGTTCCGAGGTGTTCGACCCCGCCATCTCCCAGCACCATGGCCGCGTCGTCAAGTTGATGGGCGATGGCGCGCTTGTCGCCTTCGAAAGCGTGGTCGACGCAGTCGCCTGCGCAGCGGAAATCCAAAGCGCGGCGGCCGCGCGCAATGAAGGTCTGCCAGAGCCTGAGCGCATCGTGTTCCGCATCGGGGTCAATCTGGGCGACGTTGCGCTGGTTGACGGCGATGTCTATGGCGACGGCGTCAATGTCGCCGCGCGGTTGCAGCAACTCGCTGAGCCGGGCGGCGTGATCGTATCGGGCACGGCCTTTGACCATCTGCAGGGCAAGCTTGATTTGCCCCTCGATTTCGCCGGCGAGCAGCAGGTCAAGAACATCAGCCGCCCCGTGCGGATGTACCGACTGAGGCTCGATGGCAAGCGGGTGCGTTGGACCTTACGCAAGGCGATGCCGCGCTGGACCAGGACGACTGCAGCGGCCATCGTCGTGCTGGCTCTGGCGGGTGGAGGGACCTGGTGGTTCTTTCAGCCCGCGCCGCTGGGGGCCAAGCCATCGGTCGCGGTGCTGCCCTTCAATAACTATGGCGGCGACGAGGCCACCGGGCGTTTGGCCGATGGCTTGACTGAGGATATCATAACCGACCTCGCGCGGTTTCCCGAACTTGAGGTCGTGGCCCGGAATTCGACGGAAGTTTACAAAGGCAAGCCGGTGGATGCCCGCCAGGTAGCAAGTGCGCTCCATGTCGGCTTCGTACTAGAAGGCTCTATCCAGCGGCAAAATGGGCGGGTGCGGGTCACCGCGCAGTTGATCGATGCACAAACCGGCAACCATCTTTGGTCGGATCGTTGGGACCGGCCTGCTGAGGACGTTTTCGCCGTCCAGACCGAGATCGCAGAGCAAGTCACCAACCGTCTGGGCGGCGGCGTAGGGTTGATTCAGGCGGCCGGGCGGGCCGCGGCCAAACGTAAACGACCTGAAAACCTGAATGCTTATGATTATTATCTGCTCGGGACCGAGAAGATTGAAAAGATCACCATAGCGGATGAGGAGGAGGCCATCGCGCTTCTCAACCGCGCCGTTGAGCTGGACCCCGGGCTGGCCCGGGCCTGGGTAGAACTTTATCATGCTCATGGTATATTGGCTGGCTTCGGTATCAATCCCGAGAGCGAGATCAAGGCGGCTGCCGATGTGGCCGAACGCGCGGTGCAGCTCGATCCAAGTGACGCTGAGGCACACGCCGTGTTTGGTATGAGCCTCAGCCAGAAGGGCGACAACGCTCGCGCCAAGGCTGAGCTGGACACGGCCCTTCGTCTAGCTCCCGGTTCGTCCGAAATCCTGACATTCTATACCGGCTTTGCGGCACGCTTCAATGAACCCGAACGCGGCGCTCAGATGGTCGACCAAGTAATGCGGCTCGACCCGAACTACCCGATGTGGACGTCCAACTTCTTCGCCCCTGCCTATTTTATGGCCGGCCGATATGAGGACGCGTTGAAGATGCTGGAGCGCATGACGCCTAACAACTACGACAAGTGGAAGTGGGTGGTGCTTAGCAGCTCCCTTGCGGCTCTGGGTCGAATGGATGAGGCGAATGCTTCGGTTAGGGAAACTCTCAAGCAGTACCCGGACCTGACCGTCGAGAGCATGATTAATGAAGTGGGCTTGAGCACTAAAGAGCGCAGCCGGTTTATTGAAACAATGCCGCTCGCCGGCTTTCCGGCTTGCGCCAAGCCCGAGGCGCTGGCGAAACTCGCCAAACCTGTGCGATTGTCGGAATGCGAGGCGGGGGAGGCGAAGCCTCTCGGGCAGCCATAGAACACCCCTGTGCAAAGAAAGGCGAGGGCCGCTGCTCGCCAGCGCGCGAACGGCGCGCGTTGCCAGGAACGACCGCTGTGCATCGAAAGCGACAGTTCACTGGCCAAACGATGAATGGCGGCAAGTGGCGCTTAAATTTGGATCCTTATCGGCTGCCGGAGAGCCAATCGCTCTCGAGTGCAGGCACTCCAGTGGAGTCCAGACGTTGGATTGGACCCTCGACCTCTACAAAAGCTCACTGAGCTTCGGGTCGGGCTACGACGGCATTCCGAAGCGATCGCTTCGGCGAGAAGTCGTCGTTCTCAATCGGGCGAAGGGGGAGACATCGGCGAAGACGGCATAAGGGAGGATGGGCCAGACCGAGCCGACGGAAAGGTCGTAGCCATTGGAGCGCATAGCGCCTGGCCGGGAGGCCGCCGCCAGCCAGACTTACGCGGCGCGTCGTTGAGCGAGGTGGAGACCCGAACGGGCTCGACGAGGGTCCACGGCGGTCACAATGTGGTGGTGGTGATCGCAGTAGACGCGATCCGGCGAAGTTGGCCCAGCACAAAAACGATAGCCGCCGGGTACTGACGGGTCTTCGCTCACCGGGAAGCGGCACTGATAGAGGCCTAGCTGAATGAGAGGGACGTCTCTCGAAGTTAGTCTGATATTTTCAGGCATGATGGTTTCCTAGTTCACAGCAATTGCCGGCTGACGGCCGCAGTGCGACCCGTCGGGGCGAGCTTCTCTCGTTTGGGAGGGCTACGGACCATGTGGTGTTGGTAGCACCGTTAATGAAGGCCGACGCCCTGCTTCTGAAGCCAATAGTTTGCGACTTAAGGCCACACCCGCGAACGCATTGGCAATCTACCATCGTGTCCCCGAGGCACCCGCCCGCCGGTGTTTGTCGGCGGTGGGGCACTGGCTTGTGGCCCCCTATGAGACGCGCTCTGCCGACACCCTCGTTCACAGTCCGGACCACCTCATGCCGGGTCGCTCTAGCCGCCAAAAACCCAAATCACTCTAAGACGACCGAGTTCCGACCCTTGCAGTCGATCAGTTGCGAGCGTCGCATGACGCGATCTGACCCTGAGCTGCCCTTGGTCAGCCCATTTCACTGCCCGATACCCGACATTCGCGGCACTCGGCACTGACCCCTTGCTGACCTTCTCCAAGACGAGCCCCAAGCGCAAGTCGTGGCCCCAGTGGGGACAATCGACAGGCGCGATCACCCTATGTAGCTGCTTGGCGATCGAGCCTCGAAGTCAACCTGATAGACTTTTGAAATGGGCGGCATAAAATTCGCTTTTCTGCTTTCAATGAAAGCAACGCGAAATGGCCGAAGAACGCGCCCAACGCCGCCTTGCCGCCATATTGGCTGCCGACGTGGTGGGCTACAGTCGACTTCTGGACCTGGACGAGCAAGGAACGTTGGCCGCTTTAAGGAGGAGGAGGAAGGAAATCCTCGAACCACTCGTCCGCGACCGTCATGGCCGTATTGTGAAAGTGATGGGTGATGGCGTTCTGGTCGAGTTCGGAAGCGCGGTGAACGCCGTGTCATGCGCCGTGGACCTTCAGAAGCGGATGGCGGCCGCAAACGAGGGTGTGACCGCCGACCGGAGAATCTACCTGCATATCGGCATCAATCTGGGCGATGTCGTTGTCGAGGACGGCGATCTGTTCGGCGACGGCGTCATTGTCGCAGTGCGGCTCCAGGCAATGGCCGGGGCAGGAGATGTCTGTGTGTCCGGCAGCGTCTACGACCAAGTCAAGCGGAAGCTCGATTGCGGCTTCGACGAACTTGGTCCGCAAGCGATCAAGAACGTCACCGAACCAGTGTCTGTCTACCGGATCCGGCTGTCGACCGCATCGGACGATGGCGGGTTCGCGGAGAAAGCGCCTCTGCAGCTCCCCGCCAAGCCCTCCATTGCCGTCCTCCCCTTTACGAACATGAGCAATGATCCGGAGCAGGAGGCATTTGTCGATGGCCTCACCGAAGACTTGATCACGGATCTGTCGAGGACAAGCGAGTTGTTCGTCATCGCCAGCAACTCGGCATTTGCATACAAAGGCAGGCACGTGGATGTGCGTCGCATCGCGCGAGAACTGGGAGTTCGCCATCTTCTTGAAGGTAGTGCACGGCGGGCCGCTGGACGGGTGCGTATCAACGCCCAACTGATCGACGCGATCGCGGGTGACCACCTTTGGGCCGAAAGATTCGACCGGAGCCTAGAAGATATCTTCGCCGTTCAGGACGAGGTGACCGGCAAGATTGTCGAGGCTCTGGTTGGCCGCCTGACCACCGCGCCGGCGCGCAACAGACCGAGCAACCTGGAGGCCTATGATCTCTGTGTGCGTGCCCGGGTCCTTGGCCTGCAAACGGCGCTCACCGCGAAAGAGGCCATTTTGCTGCTAGACCGGGCAATCGCGCTCGACCCGGAATACGCGGAGGCGCACCGTTGGCTGGCGCTCAACCTCTGGCTGGGCTGGGAGTTCTGGGACGAACCGATGGACCCCAACCGCGCAAGAGCGCTCGCCGAAGCACAGCTGGCGGTCGAACTCGACCCGAACGACGCCGGGAACAGATGGGTATTGGGCGTCATACTTGGACATGAGAGTCGCTGGGTGGAATCGGATGCCGAATTCGATGCTGCCCACGAGTTGGACCCCAACCACGCCGACGCTTGGGCAATGCAGGCCGAGTTGACGACGGAAAAGGGCCGACCTGCCGAAGCCATAGAGCAGGTCCGCAGGGCACTGCGACTCAACCCTCACCCGCCCGGTTGGTATTATTGGATGTTGGGCCAGGCCCAATATGCCCTGGGCGACTACGAATCCGCGATCCTAACGCTGCGCAGGCCCGAAACCTATCGCACGACTTCACGACGCCTGCTTGCAGCAAGCCTTGCGCAACTTGGCCGTTTGGAGGAAGCGGGCTGGGAGGCGAAAATGTTCATGATAAGCAATCCGCACTTCACTATCCGGCACTGGTCGGATTCGCAGCCATTCCCAGCCGAAGACGTGCGCCGGCATATCGTGGAAGGTTATCGCATGGCGGGGCTGCCAGAATGACTGTCATTGGTTATACCTTCGGCCTGCTCGACAGGCGTCCCAAGGCTGCCGCAGCAGCGAATATTTTGGTCTTCTGACGGAACGAAATTCGCCATATCGTGCGTTTGTTTCGCCTCATGGTGTGCTTGAACATGGCCAGTGAAGACTTTCGGCACCGGATAGCGCGACGCGAGGACCTCGCCTCCATGATTGCGCTCATGGATGCAGCGATCTCCGAACTCCAGAAACCGTTTCTCGACGATGACCAGATCCGATCCAGCCGCGCAATCATGGGGCTGGACACGCAGCTTGTCGATGATGGCACCTATTTCGTCGTGGAGCACGACGGCGTCCTGGCAGGGTGCGGTGGCTGGAGCCGGCGCACGACCATGTATGGTGGTGATCAGTCACCGGGACGCAACGCGGCACTGCTTGATCCAGCCACGGACGCGGCGCGTATCAGAGCCATGTATACGCATCCGGACTTTGTCCGGCGAGGCGTCGGCCGCCTTATCCTTTCGCTGTGTGAACGTGCCGCTAAGGCTGAGGGCTTCCGCCGTGCCGATCTGGCAGCCACGATGGCAGGAGAGCCGCTCTATAGAGCCTGCGGCTACCAACCCGCCGAGAAATTCGTCGATGACCGTGGCGGCGCTCCGGTTCCGATCCTGATGATGAGCAAGACGCTCTGACCTACGCTCAAAGGCCACTCGCTCGCGGCCGGCACTCGCTCCGGCCAGTATGGCAGGAGGAGGATGCTGGAGATTGAACCAGGCCATCTCGAACGAAACAGGACTTCGCCTGTACTTCCGCTCCATGGTCGAGTCGCGACCGACGTGGAGGTTTTCGCGAACGTCTCGAGATGGCGCACGTGGTAGGGTGGCGCGTTGAGTTTAACCGGATCAAACGACCATCCGCTTCGGGTCCGCATCAGGTCGTAGCGAGAACGACCGCAATGGTGAAGCGCCATGATTGTCAGCAAATGGCGCTCTGTGCTCATTCCCGCCGACTAATTCAAACGGCAAGTTCCGCCCATCTGGGCCATTGGCGGCAGCCAGTCTGATTGAGTTTTGACCGTAATCCTCAAACGCCGCCCTCAGCGTTTCGAACGTCGCAAACACGCACAATGCAGCGCCCTCGGGATTCTTGGTCGGTGGCAGAGCTTCAGCTATCCGGCGCACCAAGGTCGTCTCAGAACCGGCTGGAGCGTTCTTTCGGCTGAGGCGACTTCAAGCCGTGACAGGAGCATTCCGGATCAGCGGGAAGTCGCGCGGCGGTCTCCAGCGCGACCCGCGAGGCTGTCATGGAGAGACTGGGCAGCACGTCCTCCTGCAGCAATTTCTGGCGATTGCGATCCATATAGTCGTTGAAGCCCGCCGTCACGAACGCGCAAGGCACGAAACACGCGCCGATCTCGCGCGACAAGGTCGCCTCAGGGGCGATGGAATGGTTGAGTACATCCGCCCCCATGCCCCGATATGCCAAGGCTTCGGCAGGCGTTGTCAGCCGGGGCCCATAACAATGGGCAGCCACCAACTGCTGTTCGATGCCATAAACGCGGCATTCGGCTGGCCAATGACGGCGGGCCGTTTCGACCAGAACCGCCGCACATCTTGGACACACGATTTGCTTGCCCGAACAGTCAAAGCTCTGACGGTCAGGAAGCAGTGAAAACGGGGTCTGCGTCAGTTCAATGATATCGGCGGTCACCACCATGTCGCCCGGCTGGATCGCCTTGTTGACGGCGCCTACAGTCGAGCAGGCGAGAACTTGCCGTACACCCGCCCGCATCAATACCCAGAACGCGCGGCGATGGCAGGAATGGTCGATACGGTCGCGGGGATTGCCGTGCGAATACATGCACAGCGCGCGTTTTGCTCTCCCTTCCGCTGTGATCGACGCATCGAACTCGAGCAGCTTCCAGTTGTCGGTGCGACCGAAAGGTGTTTCAAAACTCATGTCGCGCCGCAAGGTGCGCACACCATCGAATTCGACATCTTCCGGGAAGGCAAGCCCCCAGTTTGCCGACCCTGTGATGATGGCCAACCCTACCTGAGGGATGTCCGTCGAATGATCCGTCAGATCGTCGGCTGCATGGTAATTGGTGGGCATGTTTCCAGTCTCGGTCAGGATTTTTGGCGAAGGGTCACAATCAGGACCACGGCCACGACGATGACGGTCCACAATGTCGAGATCGCCGCAATGGTCGGATCGATCTGATCGCGCAGCGACAGGAACATAAGCTTCGGCATCGTGCTGTTGCGACCACTTGCGATGAAGATCGAAATCACAGACTCGTCGAGCGAAGTCAGGAACGCCATCAATGTCGCCGACAGCAAGCTGATCCGAAGTTGCGGAACGATGATTCCGCCAATGGACCTGGCCCAGTTTGCACCGAGGCTGCGCGCCGCCTGAACCTGGTTCCAGTCAAAGCGGGCGAGAGCGGGTAGCAACACAATGCAGGCGACCGGAACGGCCAGCACCACATGTCCGACCAGCACACCGAATAGCGTTCCGATCAGATGTTGTGCGGCCAACACAAAGAAGAGACCGATCGCAAGCAGGATACCTGGGGTGATCGAGGGGGTCAGCAGGACGCTCTGGATGGCCGCAGCGGTCTTTCCGCCCAGCCGATTCATTGAAATGCAGGCGAGCAGCGCGAAAGGCACCGCGATCAACGCCGTCAACGTCCCAAGGATCAAACTCGTTCTGAGCGCGGCCATCCACGTTGCCGAGCCGAAGAAGTTCTCGTACCAGCGCAACGAGTAGGCGTGCGGCGGAAACTCGAGGAGATTCGACGCCGAAAAGGAAAGCGGCACCACCACGAGCGTCGGCAGCATCAGAAATGCCATGACAAGAGCGGCAAAGCTCCAGAGCAAAATGCGGGCGAGCCTGTTTTGCGGATAGGCTTCAAGCATGGGAGGCTTCCACGGCGTTCTGGGCCACCAGACGGCGTGCCGCCAGCAACATCACACCGATCAGCGCCATAAGAACGAGGAGCAGAATGCCCAGGACGCTTGCCGACCCCCAGTCCTGAAAGGTCGATAGTGTACGCTCGATCCGGGTAGAGAGCGGATTTACCTTGCCGCCGCCAAGCACCGCCGGCGTGATGAAAAAACCTATGGCGTAGATGAGGACGATGATCGAACCCGAGAAGATGCCGCCCGCCGAAAGCGGCATAATGACTGTGCGGATGACCTGCCTGAGAGTGGCTCCCATGCTCGCAGCCGCGCGAATGAGATTTGGGTCGATATCGCGCATCGCAGCATAAACAGGCAGCAGAAAAAGTGGCAGCATGTAGTGCACCATGCCGATGAGCGTTCCCGTGAAGTTGTAGACCAGCGGCAATGGCTCCGCCGTCAGGCCTGAACCGGTCAAAGCCGCGTTGATCAGGCCGTCGCGCCGCAAGAGCACGAGCCAACCATAGGTACGCACCAGAATAGAGGTCCACAGCGGCAGCATGACGAACGCCATGAGCACGTTGGCCAGCCTTGGTCTGACGCTGGCCAGCGCCAGCGCCAGAGGAGTGCCGAGGAGAATGCAGCCCGCCAGCGTACCCAAGGACAGTTCGAGGGTCGTGACGAGCGCCGACCACGTCAGTCCGCTCGAAAGGACCTTCTCGTAGTTGCCGACGGTGTACTCACCCCCGGTGGTCAGGAAGGATTGCCGGATGATCCAAAGGATGGGCAGTATCGCCGCCAGTCCAACGATGAACAGCGCCGGGAGCGAAAGTGAAAGAAAAAACCGCCGCTCGCGCCGCGCATCCGCCGCGAGCGCCGGGTCCCGGACGACGATCACGCCATCGCTCCCGGTATCGCGTGAACCTTCGCTGCTGGTGCATATGCGGTCATCCGCTGACCGGCGGCAAGCTCGGCGCAGCCGCCGGCCAGCGCTGCCGGAATGCAGACAAGAACCTCTTGCCCGCCGTCAAGCGCCAGCGTCAAAAGCCAGTTCTCGCCGCGGAACGCTTTGGCGCGCAGTATTCCTTCGAGAGCCACTCCGTCTCCCCCGACGAGCTTCGCATCAAGATGGAAGCTTTCGGCGCGGATCATCAGAGTTTCGCGTGATGCTTCGGCGCCGTCGATTCTGCGCGCTGAGCCCGGGGCCACAATGTTGGCCTCGCCCATGAACTCCGCGACGAAGCGGGTCGATGGACGATCATAAATCCGCTGCGGCGTATCTATCTGCTGGATGCGGCCAGAATTCATCACCGCAATCCGGTCAGACATAATCAGCGCTTCGCGCTGGTCGTGGGTTACATAGATTGTGGTGATCCGTAGATGATCATGCAGACGCCGGATCTCATACTGCATGCTCTCGCGCAGGTTCTTGTCGAGCGCCGACAGCGGCTCGTCCATCAACATCACGCGCGGTTCGAAGACGATAGCCCGCGCCAATGCCACCCGTTGACGTTGGCCGCCGGATAGTGCGGCAATATTGCGCTCCGCCAGACCATCCAGCTTCACGCGGGCCAAGGTATCAAGCGCCCGCTGACGCGCCTCCGCTCTCGGTACCTTGCGCAGCACCAGCGGATACGCGACGTTCGCCATGACATTCATGTGGGGAAACAAGGCGTAATTCTGGAATACCATGCCGATGTCTCGTTTGTTGGGCGGCAGGCGGGTGATGTCTCGATCGCCCAAGAAAAGTTTACCGGAATCCGGCCGGACAAAACCGGCCAGAGCCATGAGTAACGTGGTCTTGCCCGATCCCGATGGCCCTAGCAGCGTGAGGAATTCGCCAGCCTGGATGTCGAGCGAAACATCATCCAGTGCGACGTAGGACCCATAAGCCTTGTGCACGCTTTCGATGGTGATCGCGAGCGACTTCATCATGTGCTCCAGCCTTGAAGCGCGTCGCGTTCGACTGGCTTCACGCGACGCGCTTTAGGTTCTTGTTTTCATGCATGTCGTTGTCGCGCGCTGCACATTTTTGCGCGACATGCGTTAGAGCTGAGAGTCAGCGGGCCATCATTTCATCGAAGGCTCTTTGGGCAGCCTCGCCATTCTTGACCCACCATTCTGAATTGGAAAACACCGAAGTGCCAGCATTTTCAGGCGCGGTCGCAAGGGTCTTCAGACGGTCCTCGGGAATAAGGCCACCCTCATATGCCGCAGGATTGACTGGGCCGTAGGCAATGAAATCGGTCAGCTTCGCAACCCGCGCGGGCTGCGTCATCGCTGCGATGAGCTTCATCGCGGCTTCCTTGTTCGGCGCTCCCTTCGGCACCCCAAGGCAGTCCGTGCCGATGACCGAACCCTTGAACGTGTAGTCAGCCGCGCCGCCATCTGCTTTCACGGTTTGCGCTCGTCCGTTCCAGGTAACGACCAAATCCGCTTCACCGTCTTTCAGCAACTGCGCGGACTGAGCTCCCGAGGTCCACCACACGGCGACGTTTGGTTTGATCGCTTCAAGCCGCTTGATGGCGCGCTCTAGCCCTTCCGGGGTGCTGAGCACGGAATAGACGTCCGCCGGTGCCACGCCATCGGAGAGAAGCGCGATCTCGATCGAGTCTTGCGCATTGGCGCGCAACGCGCGACGGCCAGAAAATTTGGCAACATCCCAGAATTCCGCCCACGTCTTCGGCGGGTTCTCGCCATAGGTCTTGGTGTTCCA
The DNA here is from genome assembly GCF_040322355.1 of Mesorhizobium sp. M0145. Classification (NCBI taxonomy): domain Bacteria; kingdom Pseudomonadati; phylum Pseudomonadota; class Alphaproteobacteria; order Hyphomicrobiales; family Phyllobacteriaceae; genus Mesorhizobium; species Mesorhizobium sp. M0145. The sequence continues at coordinate 154,736 of NZ_JAMYTK010000005.1, read as the reverse complement.
CGACATGACGGTGCCATAGGAGTCAAACGGATAGCAGTAGTCGGACTTCGCACCCTCCGGCACGGATTTCGGATCGATGATCTTGTAGTCGAGTGGCTCCAGCAGCGATTGTGCGGCCGCCTGGGCACCTTCCGGTGAGCCCAGGTGAATGACGTCGGTCGTGACCGCACCCGAGGTGACCTGCATCTTCAAGGCGGCCAGGCCGTCGCTTAGGGTCTCCTCGCGGACATCATAGCCAAGCTCTTTTGCAGCAGGGGCCCACATGGCCTCCTTCATGGCGTTGCCATAGTCGCCACCCGCGGTCGTGATGGTGACTGTTTGCGCATGAACGGGCAGGGCAGCCGAGATTGCGAATGCTGTTAAGGAAATGCGTAGCCAGGACATAGGTTCTCCTCCCCAACTTTTATGGAATATCGCTTGAAAGAGCCATTATTTTGTAATCGTAACGTTACGATTGCATCTGAATACGCCGGAGTCAAGCTGCTTCCTGGGGGAGTTTGGATTGACCGGGATGTCGAATTCGGTAACGTTATGGCGGTCAGCAAATCAGCCGGCGCTTTCGCAAATGAAGTCGGGCGAACAATGGCCAATCTAAAGCAGATCGCCGCTGAACTTTCCCTGTCGGTGACCACGGTATCCCGCGCTCTGAAGGATGGGCCGGAGGTGCAGCCCTCGACCATAGCCCGCGTCAAGGAGGCGGCCAAGCGGGTCGGCTATTTACCAAATCATCATGGTCGCGCGCTCAAAACCGGTCGAACGCAGACGCTGACGGCCGTACTCCCGATGGAAACACGAGACCATCTGTCCGATCTGTTGAAGCTTCCTTTAATCGAAGGCATGACGCTGGCGGCGCGGCAAGCCGGCTATAGTCTGTCCATCTATTCCACCACTCCCGACGACGATCCCGTTGAGAGTGTGCAGCGGCAGCTTCAGGCGCACAGCGCAGACGGCCTGGTCATCACGCGCCTGGTGTCGGCTGATCCGCGCGTCAAGCTGCTGCTGGATAAACGCATGCCGTTCGTCGCGTTTGGAAGAACCGACCTGGATATCGCGTATCCTTATGTCGATGTCGACAATGAACAGATTGCCTACGAGGCGACCCGGCGGCTCATGGATAAGGGCTGTCGACGCATTGCGCTGCAACTTCTCGTTCCGGAGGACCAGGCGAGTGCCATGCGTCTTTCCGGGTATGGAAGGGCAATGGCCGAGGCCGGTATTCCGATCGACCAATCGTTGATCGGTCATGGCATGTTCACCATGGAATCGAGCGCAGGCTGGTTCGATCGCTTGCTGGCGTCATCATATCCGCCAACGGGCCTGGCGTGCGCCAACGAACTGGGCCTTCTGGGAGCGTTGCACGCTCTCGGCAAGCGGGGTCTTACACCAGGCCGCGACGTCCACATCGTCACCCGTGACAGCACGCGGCTGGCACGCTTCCTGCCGGCAAAGATCGGAGTTCATTCCGTGGATATGGCGGGTGTTGGACGCAAACTTATCGAAGTCCTGGAGAGCCGGATCATCAATCCGCTTGGGCCGGTGGAGACAGTCTTGGTGCAAGGTAGATTCGAGCCGGCCGAATAATCCGGGCTGCCCTCAGGGGGCCACCTCGTCTTGAACCGGCCGGATCAGCGCCTTTGCGGCAACTGCTCCCGCCGCAAGGATACGATCCGACAATTCCGTCCCTTCCACGGCGCGCGCGAGTTGAAGCGCGCCGATGAGCGTTGCAAACATGCCCAACGCAGCGCCCTCGGGATCGTTCGTCTGCGGCAGAGCTTCAGCTATCTGGCGCACCAGGGATTGAGCGCGCTCGGCATAGAGGGCTCGCGTTTCAGGCGGCTGCCGCGCGATTTCCGGCAACAACGCGGCCGAAGCACAGCCCTTTCCAGGATTGTCCCGGTGCTCGGCCGACAGATATGCCTCTATGGCCATTTCCGGGCCGCCGGCGTCCAACGCTTCCTGCACTTGATGCGACTGCGCGTCCAAGGCCGCCGCCACGCTTTCACGGACGAGCTCCGCCTTCGACTGGAAGTGCGGATAGAAGGCGCCGTTCGTCAGCCCGGCGTCGCTCATGATGGTTGCCAGCCCGGACGCCGCGATGCCGTCAGATCGAAAACGTTCGGCGGCGACCTCCATGATCCGGCTGCGTGACGCGTCTTTTCGGCCCTTTTCGTAGCGCATGGTCTTTCTTTCCTGTCCTGCTATTGCATTATGCTCATAATCTGATATTACGACCATAATTCAATTCGTGGAAATAAGCTAGACCTCTCGAACCTGGAACATCAAAAATGAATGGGAATTCTGAAAAGACCGCAATCGTGACCGGAGCCTCCTCGGGCATCGGCCGCGCCAGCGCCGAGGCCTTGGCGCGGGCGGGTTTCACTGTCTTCGGGACAAGTCGCCGCAAGACCAGTAATGGTCCGGGCGGAGTGACCATGCTGGCATGCGACGTGACCGATGATGCGGCCGTCAATGCGCTCGTTGCCAACGTGCTCGCGCAGACCGGCCGGATCGATCTCCTGGTCAACAATGCCGGTGTCGGTCTGCTAGGAGGCGCCGAGGAATCCTCGGTCGCACAGGTACAAGCCCTATTCGACGTCAATCTGTTCGGCGTCATGCGGATGACCAATGCGGTGTTGCCGTCGATGCGGCGGCGCGGCGACGGGCGCATCATCAATATCGGCTCGATTCTGGGACTGGTACCCGCGCCATACTCAGCTCATTACTCGGCGGTCAAGCACGCGCTCGAAGGCTATTCGGAATCGCTCGACCACGAGGTGCGCGCCTTCAACGTCCGCGTTTCCGTCATCGAGCCGGCATTCGTCCGCACCGTCTTCGACCAGAACGGCATCGAGCCGGATTCGCTGTTGAAGGAATACGATCGGGCTCGAGCCGGGCTCAAGGCGCTGCTGGGCGATGTGATGCCCAAGGCCGATCGGCCGGAAGTGGTGGCGGATGTGGTTGTCAAGGCAGCGACCGATGCCCGTCCGCGGCGGCGCTATACCGCTGGCAAGGCAGCGCGCCAGGTCAGCCTGCTGCGCCGCTTTGCCCCCGCGGGGATTTTCGACAAGAGCCTGCGCAAGCAGTTCCGACTGCCGGTCTGAATAACGGCGAGGCAGAGGATTTCACGCACATGCGACTAGCAACTACGACACATTTGGCCAGGCCCTACGAAACGGAGGCGCCAAGCATGACACATAGATCCAATCGGTCGCCGCGTTCACCGGCGTTGTTCCAGGACGCACCAACGCGCTCGGTCGATGTCGGCGGCACAGCCTTTGCTTACAGGGAACTCGGGCCCAGGACGGGCGTGCCGGTGATCCTGCTCAACCATCTGGCTGCTCAGCTGGACAATTTTGATCCGCGCATCGTCGATGGCCTCGCTGCGACCCGGCGGGTAATTGCCTTCGACAATCGCGGCATCGGTGCTTCGGGTGGCAAAACTCCGTCGACCATTTTCGGCATGGCGCGGGATGCGGTCGCCTTTGTCCGGGCGCTGGGGTTCGAAGAAGTCGATCTCTTCGGCTTTTCACTCGGCGGCTTCGTGGCGCAAGAGATTGTACTGACCGAGCCCAAGCTTGTGCGCAAACTCATCCTGGCTGGCACGGGGCCGGCCGGTGGGCAAGGCATCGACAAGGTGACGCCGCTGACGATCGTGGACATGATCAAGGGCGCGCTGACTTTTCGGGATCCGAAGTACTATCTCTTCTTCACAAGAACGCCGAATGGCCGCCGCGCCGCAAACGCATTTCTCCAACGATTGAAAGAGCGCCGGAATAACCGGGACAAGGCGATATCGCTGAGCGCGTTCGGCGCGCAACTCAAGGCGATCAAGGCCTACGGACTCCAGGCGCCACAAGACCTGAGCACCATCCGCATTCCCACTTTGGTTGCGAATGGCGACCAGGACAGGATGGTGCCGAGCAGCAATACCTACGATCTCGCCGGGCGTATCCCTGGGGCGCATCTGGTCATCTACCCGGATGCCGGGCATGGCGGGGTATTTCAGAACTACGCCGATTTTGTCCCGAAGGCGCTGTCCTTCCTCGAGGCTGAGGCCTTGCCGCAGGGCGGCCATGCAGCTGAAAACGTTCGGCTTGTTTCGTCCCGAACAGCAACAGACATTCTTAGAAAGTGACTGCCATGAAGGCATTCGTTGTCGATAAGTATAATAAAAAGGGCATCCTGCGGCTGGCCGAAATGCCGGAGCCGGAGCTCCAGGACAGCGATGTCTTGGTCGAGGTCCATGCCGCAGGGGTGAACCTGCTCGATTCCAAGGTCAAAACCGGAGAATTCAAGCTCATCCTGCCCTACCGCCGCCCCTTCATCCTGGGCCACGACGTGGCTGGGAAGGTTATCCGCGTGGGATCGAAAGTCAGCAAGTTCAAGGCCGGCGACGAGGTCTATGCGCGGCCGCGCGACGGCCGGATTGGGACATTCGCCGAATTCATTGCCGTGAATGAGGCCGACGTAGCCTTGAAGCCCGAGAATCTCAGTATGGAAGAGGCGGCGTCGATTCCCCTGGTCGGTCTCACCGCCTGGCAGACGCTCATGGAACGGGCAAACCTGAAGAAGGGACAGAAGGTCTTCATTCAGGCTGGTTCCGGCGGCGTCGGGACATTTGCTATTCAGTTAGCCAAGCACCTCGGCGCGACCGTTGCGACAACAGCGAGCGCGGCGAGTGCCGATCTGGTCAAAAGTCTCGGCGCCGATGTCGTCGTCGACTACAGGAAAGACGACTTCGAGAAAGTTCTGTCGGGCTACGATGTCGTCTTGAACAGCCAGGACGCCAAGACACTGGAAGAATCCCTGAGCGTGCTGAAACCGGGTGGCAAGCTCATCTCCATCTCCGGTCCACCGGATCCCGAATTTGCCAGGGAAAAGGGACTGAACTTGATGCTGAGGCTGGTGCTGCGCTTCCTGAGTCGCGGAATTCGGGCCAAAGCCAAGCGCCGTGGCATGCAGTTTTCGTTCCTTTTCATGTGGGCGCAGGGCGATCAGCTGAGCAAAATCACCGCTCTCATCGAAGCCGGCGCGATCCGCCCGGTTGTGGATCGGGTCTTTCCATTCGAAGCGACCAATGACGCTCTGGCCTATGTCGAAACAGGACGCGCCAAGGGCAAGGTCGTCATCAAGGTCAGATAGCAGTTGCCTCGAACGCAGCCTTGAGCGTCTCGAACGGCGCCAGGGCGCCGCGCACCTGCACGACGGCGGCGGCGACGCGATGGGCGCGCAGCACCGCCTCTGCCGGGGCATCGCTGGCAAGGCGAGCGGCGAGATAGGCGCCGTTGAAGGAGTCGCCGGCGCCGGTGGTGTCGACCGGGGTGGCGACGTGTACCGCCGGCACCGATTGCAAGGTTCCGTTTTGCGCGATCAGCGCCGGTTCCTCGCCGTTCTTGACGACGACTTCGCCGACCAGCTTTCGCAGCCGTTCAGCTGTTTTCTGCGGTGTCGTATCACCAAACAGCATCTGCTCGTCGGGAAAGGTCGGGAGCGCGATGTCGGCGACGGCGAGCGCCTCGAGGATCGCGGCCTGCGCTTCCTCGCTTTGGCGCCATAGCCGCGGCCGGTAATTGGGGTCGAAGGCAATCAGCGAGCCGGCCGCGCGCGCCTTGGCCACGGCCATCAGCAGCACCGTGCGTGCGTCGTCGTCGAGGATTGCCAAAGTTATACCGGAAAAATAGACAAGCGCCTGGTTTTCAAGGCTTTTCTGCAAAGCGGCTGGGTCCGAAGCCAACTGCCTTGCGGCCGCATCGGCCCGCCAATAGGTGAAAGAACGTTCGGCGCCGGTCAGCGTGATCGCATAGAGGCCCGGGCGGGCGCCCGCTATCACCGGGCTGGCGCCGATGCCGATGCCGCTCTCGGCCAGGAACTTGATCTGGTCGCGTGAGAACGGGTCGTCGCCGAAGGCCGACACATAGGTCGCCGGCCGCTCGCCGCTCAAGGCATGCAGCGCCCATAAAGTGTTGAACGTGTCGCCGGCAAAGCCCATGCGCCAGTTCGGCCCGGCCTGGCCCGAAAGCTCGAGCATGCACTCGCCGATCGAGGCGACGCCATTTCCTGCCATGAAGTTCTCCTCCATCCCTGCAATTGCGGTGCTGTAGCTTTTTGCAACCGGCAGCGCCATGCTTGGCAACGGCGGATTCTTGCACTGGGCGCGATTTCCCACAGGGGCGTGGGACGCGATCTGCCCAGCGAAACGTTATCCGCAGAACAGGAATGGGTTTGGCATCGTTATGGCGTTATCTTCTTGGAGGCCTCGGCCTGGCTGCCTTGCTCGCCGGCGTGCTGGCAATCGTCTATCTGACGGCGCCGCATGCACCGCAACCAAGCTCGGATGTAGGCCGTTCCAAGACGACGGCGAACAAGCTGTTCGTGGCGACTTTCGAGCCCGAGAAAGGCGTCATCCGGCAGGGCGAACTGGAAACCTGGCTGCTGACGCTGAAAACCGTCGAAGGTGCGCCGGTGGAAGGTGCTGCGATAACGATTTCCGGCGGCATGCCGCAGCACAAGCACGGTCTGCCGACCAGCCCGCAGGCGACCGATTACCTCGGCGCGGGGCGCTATCGCATCGACGGCGTGAAATTCACGATGAGCGGTTGGTGGCAATTGCATTTTGCCATTTCCGCTGCGGCCGGTTCGGACACTGTCGTCTTCAACGTGGTGCTGTGAGCCACTGATGAGCCGGTTTTCCAGTCTTCTCGCGTTGCTGATGGTGGCCGTACTTGCCGGCTGCGGCAGACCGGAGTTTTCCGATGCCGAAAAGCAGACCATCGCCTCGCTGGCCCTGTCCAAGCTGCCGCCGCTGAAGCCCGATACCACCAATCGCTTCGCCGATATGCCGGCCGCCGCGGCACTCGGCTCGACGCTGTTTTTCGACACAGGGATGAGCGGCGACGGCACGGTATCGTGCTCGACCTGCCACAAGATCGACCGGCAGTTCCAGGACGACCTGCCGCAAGCGGTCGGCGTCGGCCGCACCAACCGTCGTACCATGCCGTTGGCCGGCGTCGCGCATGATCCCTGGTTCTTCTGGGACGGGCGGCGCGACAGCCTGTGGGCGCAAGCGCTGACACCGCTCGAAAATCCGCTGGAGCAGGCCGGCAACCGCGCCGCCTTCGCGCATTACATCAAGGCCCGCTTCGGCGAGCGCTACGAGCGCATCTTCGGGCCGCTGCCGGACCTTTCGGGCGTGCCGGCCAATGCCGGCCCGTTCGGCACCGATGCCGAGAAGGCGGCCTGGAACGCCATGCCCGCCAGCCAAGCCGAGGAGGTCAACCGCGTCTTTGCCAATATCGGCAAGGCGATCGCCGCCTTCGAGCGCTCGATCGCGCCGCCGCAGACACGCTTCGACCGCTTTGCCCTCGACCTGGCTGCGGGCGCCGAGCCGAAAGGCGACGCCGCCTTTTCGTCGGAGGAAATCCTCGGCCTGAAATTGTTCATCGGCAAGGCCAATTGCGTGACCTGCCACAACGGCCCGCGTTTTACCGACGGCAGCTTCCACAACACCGGCGTGCCGCCGGTCGCGGGCCTGCCGCCGGATCGCGGCCGCGTCGAGGCGGTGGCGCAGGTCGAGGCCGATCCGTTCAACTGTTTCGGCGCCTTTCGCGACGGCGATGCCAGCGCCTGCCGCGAGTTGCGCTTCATGGTCAAGACCGGGCCGGAACTCGTCCGCGCCTATAAGACGCCGTCGCTGCGCGGTGCCGCCACCCGTCCGCCCTACATGCACGCCGGGCAGTTTTCCTCGCTCGACGAGGTGGTGGCGCATTATTCGAAGGCGCCGGCAAGTGTCGAGGGTGTGTCGGAGGTCCACCCGCTGCAGCTTTCGGACCGCGAGCGCGCGGCGCTGGTGGCGTTCCTGAAGACGCTGGCGGAGTGAGGTTGGGTTTGCCGGGACGTGAAGATAGATTTCGACTTTCCCGACTTGAAGCAAATTAAAAAGGTGGCAATCACAAAGCCTCGAGATTAGCTGAGACATCTCTCCACTTCGTCATCCCAGGGTCTGCGCCGCGTCGCTTCGCTCCTTGCTCCGCCCTGGGATGACGAAGGGATGGTGGAGATAGGCTAGTCGCCAGCGCTGGATCGACCGCTGATATCTGTCTGTATGCAGAGATACTCACCGATCCTTCACCGTCTCCATCGCGACAAACGTCGAGGTCTGGGCTACGTGCGGCAGGGCGGAGATGCGCTCGCCGAGCACGCGGCGGTAGGCGGCGATGTCGGTGGTGCGGACCTTCAGCAGATAGTCGAAGCTCGATGCCATCATGTGGCACTGCTCGATCTCCGGCACCGCCTGCACGGCGCGGTTGAAGGCGTCGAGCGCGGCCGAGCGGGTGTCGGACAGTTTCACCTGGACGAAGGCGACATGGCCTTCGCCCATGCGCTCACGGTCGATGATCGCCTGGTAGCCCCTGATGAAGCCGTCCTTCTCCAGCCGTTTGACTCGTGCCTGCACCGGCGTCTTCGACAGGCCGACTTTCGCCGCCAGTTCCGACATGGAAAGCCGGCCATTGCTGCCCAGAGCCGACAGGATGTTCCTGTCGATCCGGTCCAATTGGTCTTCTGTCACTGGATTCCTGGTCGAATTGGAGGTGATCGGTCCTAATGATAGATCGATCGATCTGTTCTGTCGACTTCTTTGGACCGACTGCAATCCCTACTTATGTTAGCTTGCGCCATTCGGTCCGGTGACCGCCGGCCCGCTCCCTTATGCTCGCTCTACAGGACCGCCATGCCAGCGCTCGACACCATCCGCCAGCAGATCCGCGCCAATTATTTGCCCGACGAAGACCAGGCCGTGAAGCGGCTGGCCGAGGCGGCCGGGCTGTCCGCGCAAGACCGCAAGGCGATCTCGGCCCGCGCCGCCGATCTAGTGCGGGCGGTGCGCGGCTCGTCCGATCCGCGGCTGATGGAGGTCTTCCTGTCCGCCTATGGCCTCTCGACCAAGGAGGGCGTGGCGCTGATGTGCCTGGCCGAGGCGCTGCTGCGCGTGCCCGACACCGAGACGATGGACGACCTCATCGCCGATAAGATCGCGCCGCACGACTGGTCGGCGCATTCGGGCGGCTCGAGCTCGATCTTCATCAATGCGTCGACCTGGGCGCTGATGCTGACCGGCCGCGTGCTCGACGAAGGCGAGGGCGGCATCGAAGGCACGCTGCGCGCCATGGTGCGCCGGCTCGGCGAGCCGGTCATCCGCAAGGCGGTTGCGGCGGCGATGCGCGAGATGGGCGAGCAGTTCGTGCTCGGCCGCGCCATTGCCGAGGCGGTCAGGCGCGGCCGGCCGATGACGCAGAAGGGCTATCTCTATTCTTTCGACATGCTGGGCGAGGCGGCCCGCACCGAGGCCGACGCGCTGCGCTACCTCAAGGCCTATGCCGATGCCATCTCTTCGCTCGATGCCGGCGCCAACGGCCCCGACATCCGCCAGAACCACGGCATCTCGGTCAAGCTTTCGGCGCTGCATCCGCGCTATGAAGTCACGCAGAAGGAAAAGATGCTGCCCGTCATGGCCGAGCGGCTGCTGTCGCTGGCGCTGGCGGCGCGCCATTCGCGCATGGGCCTCAACATCGACGCCGAGGAGGCCGACCGCCTCGACCTGTCGCTCGACGTCATCGAACGGGTACTGGCCGAGCCGGAGCTTGCCGGCTGGAACGGCTTTGGCGTCGTCGTCCAGGCCTACGGTCCGCGCGCGGCCTTCACCATCGACTGGCTCTATGCGCTGGCGAAGAAATACGATCGCACCATCATGGTGCGGCTGGTCAAGGGCGCTTATTGGGACACCGAGATCAAGCGGGCTCAGACGCTCGGGCTCGACGGCTATCCGGTTTTTACCCGCAAAGCCAACACCGACGTCTCCTACCTGGCCTGCGCGAAGAAGCTTTTGTCGATGACCGACCGCATCTATCCGCAATTCGCCACCCACAACGCCCACACCGTCGCCGCGATTCTGTCGATGACGACGGAGCGCGATACATTCGAGTTCCAGCGGCTGCATGGCATGGGCGAGGCGCTGCATGAGACGGTGCGGCGGACCGAAGGCACGCGCTGCCGCATCTATGCGCCGGTCGGCGCGCATTCCGACCTGCTCGCCTATCTGGTCCGCCGGCTGCTGGAGAACGGCGCCAATTCCTCCTTTGTCCACCAGCTCACCGACGAGGAAGTCGAGCCCGAGGATATTGCTCGCGACCCGCTCGAAACCGTCGAGAAACAGGGTCCCGCCGCCAATCCGGCTATCCCCCGCCCGCCGGCGATCTTCGGTGCGGCCCGCCGCAATTCCAAGGGCTTCGATATCACCGACACGCCGACGCTGGCGGCGATCGACAAGGCCAGGGCCGAGTTCGCCGGGCCGGAGCGCTGGCACGCCAAGCCGGTCAGCCGCGCCGCCGGCTACGGCAAGCAGCGTCCGGTGGTCAATCCGGCAAAACCTTCCGAAGTGGTCGGCACGGTGAGCGAGGCCGGCGCCAAGCAGGTCGAGACCGCGGTACGCATTGCGGTGGAGGCACAACCGGCATGGGCAAGACGCCCGGTCGCCGAGCGCGCTGCCATCCTCAACCGGGCGGCCGATCTCTACGAGGCGAACGCCGTCGAGTTCTTTGCGCTCGCCGCCCGCGAAGCCGGCAAGTCGCTCGCCGACGGCGTTGCCGAGGTGCGCGAGGCGGTCGATTTCCTGCGCTACTATGCGGCCGAGGCCGCCAATGCCGAGGCGGGCACCGAGGCGCGCGGCGCCATCGCCTGCATCTCGCCGTGGAATTTTCCGCTCGCCATCTTCACCGGCCAGATTGCAGCGGCACTCGTCACCGGCAATTCGGTGATCGCCAAGCCAGCCGAACAGACGCCGCTGATCGCCTTCCGCGCTGTCCAGCTGCTGCGCGAGGCCGGCGTGCCGGAAGACATCATCCAGCTTCTGCCCGGCGACGGCCCCACGGTCGGCGGCCCGCTGACCGCCGATCCGCGCATTGCCGGCGTCTGCTTCACCGGCTCGACCGAGGTCGCCAAGCTGATCGAAAAGCAGCTAGCCGACACCGCCGCGCCCGACGCCATGCTGATTGCCGAGACCGGCGGCCTCAACGCCATGATTGTCGATTCCACAGCACTTCCCGAACAGGCGGTGCGCGATATCCTGGCCTCCGCCTTCCAGAGCGCCGGCCAGCGCTGCTCGGCATTGCGCATTCTCTACGTGCAGAAGGACGTCGAGAAGAAGATGCTTGAGATGCTGAAAGGCGCGATGGAAGCGCTCAGCCTCGGCGACCCGTGGCGGATATCGACCGATGTCGGCCCGGTCATCGATGACGAGGCGCAAGCGTCGATCCGTGACTATTGCACCAAAATGGGCCTGCAGGGCCGGCTGATCGCCAAGCTCGAAGCGCCGAAGGACGGCCGCTTCGTTGCGCCGCACGTCTTTCGAGTCAAGGGCATCGAGGAGTTGGAGCGCGAGGTGTTCGGGCCGGTGCTGCATGTCGCCACCTTCGATGCCGACGAGATCGATGCGGTGATCGCTGCGATCAACCGCAAAGGCTATGGCCTGACCTTTGGCCTGCACACCCGCATCGAAGGCCGCGCCCAGCATTTCGTCGATGGCATCCATGCCGGCAACATCTACGTCAACCGCAACCAGATCGGCGCCGTCGTCGGCGCGCAGCCGTTCGGCGGCGAGGGCCTTTCCGGCACCGGGCCGAAGGCCGGCGGGCCACATTATCTCCGGCGCTTCCGCAAGGGGCCGGAAGCCGGCACCCATCTTGCCGAAGGCCGCAAGGTGACGGCGACCGAGCTCGCCGACAATCTGCCGGACCCGGCCTTTGGCGGCTGGTCGACGCGGCCGGATCGCGTCGCCATCCTGAGGAAACATCTGCGCGGCAAGGGTGCCGCGGCTATCGGCACTGCCGCCGGCATCGATTTCGGCCAGGTCGACCTGCCCGGGCCGACCGGCGAGGCCAACACGCTGTCGCTGTCGCCGCGCGGGCGCGTGCTGTGTCTGGGTCCCGACGCGGATACGCTGCTTGCGCAGACGATCCAGGCGCTGGCCGCCGGCAATGCCGTGCTCGCCGTCGCACCCGGCGCGCCGGCGGCGCTATCAGCGCTGACCGGCAAGGGCCTGCCGCTGGCGGCGATCGACGGCCGGCCGGACCCGGTCGAAGCGCGCTCGCTGCGGGTCGATGTCGTGGCCTTTTCCGGCACGCCCGAGGCCGCGCGCATCGTGCGCAAGGTCATCGCCGAGCGCGCCGGCCCGATCGTGCCGCTGATCAGCGAAGTCTATTATCCGGCCGCCTACGCCCACGAGCGCGCAGTCTGCGTCGACACCACGGCGGCGGGCGGCAATGCCAGCCTGCTGGCCGCGGCCTGAGGGTTTCGCCAGGGCTCGCGTGTCGCGGGCAGGGCGGCGCCAACTTTGGTGCCGGCATGGGGACGGTCGCTACCTGATACCGAGCGGCACCTCGAACTGCCAGGCCGAGCGACCGGCTCCTTCCGGAATAGGGGGAAACGGAGAAGCCCGGCGGACTGCGTCGAGTGCGGCCTTGTCCAGCGCGGCAACACCCGAACTGCCCGTCAGCCTGGCCGACCGGACGCTGCCGTTCGAGCCGACGGTAAAGGCAACCGTAGCTGTGCCGGTGGCGCGCGTGCGTGTCGAATTGAAGGCCCGCACCAGTTTTGACCTGATCTTGCCGGGATAGTTCGTGACGGCTGCATTGCCGATGCCTGATTTGCCGCCCCTGCTGGCGGTCAGGATCTTGCCGTCCTTCCTGGCGTCGGCCATGCCGCGCGCGACATCCGTTTCGTCACGGCCGCCGGAGCCGGCTTTTTTCTTCTTGGTGTCGGCTTTGGCCGCAGCCTTGCCCGCCTTCTTGCGCAGGGCCGGCTTTTCAGGCTCGTTTGGTTCGACCTTCCCGGCCGGCTTGCTCTTTGCGGTTGCCTTCTTCGGCTGCCTGGGCTCAGGCTTGTCCGGCCTCGGTTCTTCCGCCGCGACGACGGTCTCGGCCGTCTCAACCGTTTCGGCCGGCGCCGGGTCGGCTGGTGCCGTCTCGGCAGGCTCGGCCGTTTCGACCGCACCGACTGGCGGCGGCACGGCATTGTCGTCGGCGGGGACCAGCCTGTCTGTCGCAAGAATGTCGGGCGACGGGTCCTGGCGCGCCGGCTGGACAGGTTGCGCAGGCTCGGTCCGGTCGGCAACGGCAGCGGTTTCCGTGGCGGCCTCGTTGACCGGCTCAACCACTTCTTTGTCCGATGTCTCCGCCGGATCGGTGACCGGCTGGAGCGTCTCTTCCGCCGCGGCCGCCTGCGCCTCGACCGTTTCGACCGGCTTGGCGTCGAGCATGGTCACCATCGTCACGTTGGCCACTTCCGGATCGTCTCCGACATCGCCGGCCGCCTGCTGCGGGTCGGCGCCGAGCAGCATTTCGCCTTGCTGGTCGGCACCTTCGATGCTTGGCCGGTCGTCTGGCAGCGTGAGGAAGGCCAGCGCCACCGCCACGTGGAATGCGCAAGAGCAGGCGATCGCCACCGTCCAGTTGCGGCGCCGCCGCGTCTGTCGTGCCTGCCGCAATGGCTCCACAGGTACCGCAGTCAAGTCGCCGTCGACATCGGCGATGTAACTGTCTTCCGGCCTGTCGCGCGGCGAAACACGCAGCGCCCCGCGCGGGATGGCGAAATCCGGATCGTCCGGCTCCGGCGGCAGGAAACCGGCTAGTGGCCACGCCACGGTGTTTCGCGCGAATGCGGGTTCCAGTCCCAAATTCAGACCCCGAAGGCGATGCCGGTCCTGGTCTGCGTCTTCAGCCCGCGCATGCAGGCATTCGGCTCGGCGCCGGCGCATTCCGTGGCGCTGTTGATCAACACGCGGCTGATCTTGCCGCAATCGGTGCCGGCAAGGTCGAAACGCGTCACCTTGGTCTTGCCTGCCGGCAGCTCCTTGAAATCGAGCACGGTCAGCCGGTCGACGACGCCGGCCTCGTTGAACAGCGCGATCTCGAACGCCGCCTTGGAAAGACCGGCGCCGAGATTGTTGGTGACCACGAAGGTCAGGCGGCAGCCCTTGTCGGAAGGCTGCGCGCCGTTGAGCTCGAGGATCAGCGCCGGTGCTTGCTGTTGTGTCCACGCCGGAGCCGCGACAAGCGACATAGCCAGCGCCGCGGCGAACAGACGAAGGGATGCTGTCACGGCTTGCCTCATCGTCAGCCTCCAAACCTCATGGTCGCTGCCAGCTTCAGGGTGACGCCGGGCTCGTAGACGACACTCGTTGTCGATGCGTTCAGCGGGTTGGCGTATTTGACATCGAACAGATTGTCGGCGCGGAAATCGACCTCGAAATTGTCGGTCGCCTGGTAGCTGGCGAAGGCATTGACCAGCGTATAGTCCTTGGCCACCGGGTTGCCCTGCGGCTTGCCGTTGTATTGCACCTCGCCACCGATGGTCAGCCTGTCCTCGAGGAAGCGAAAGCCGAGTTGCCCGGTGATCTGTGAGGAGGGGACGGTGACAAGGTCCGCCCGTTCGCCTTCATAGGAAATCGTGTGGCCGTCGGTGAACGACGCCGAAAGCCCGGCAAAGCCCCAGGCGGCATCATAGACGCCCTCCATCTCGAAGCCGTGAATCTTGGCCTTGGCGAAATTCTGATACTGGAAGCAGATCGGTATGCCCGGACCGAACGGGCAGCCGCTGGTCGGGTCGAACGGCGATAGCGTTACGCCATCGATGTAATCGTCAACATTGTTGTTGAAATAGGCCGCCTTCAGCCGCAGCGCGTCATCAGCCTCGATGACGCCGTTGGTGCTGTAATTGACGCCAAACTCCACCGTCTTGCCGGTTTCGGGCTTGAGATTGGGATTGGGGAGGAACGGGAAGCTGACGCCGGCTGGATGGTTGCCGCTGATCAGGGTCTCCGACAGCGACGGAGAACGATAGCCTTCAGCGTAGGTGCCGTAAAATTGCAGCCCGGAAAGGTTGGCGCTCTCGAAGGGCGAAATGCCCACTGTGATGCGTGGCGACAGCCGGTCGCCAGAGGTTTCGCCGACATCACTGTGGAGCTTGTAGCTGTCGTAACGAAGCCCGGCGATGACCTCGAGCCAGTCCCAGGTGAGCTTGTCCTGAACGTAAGCGCCGGAGACGTTCCTGTTGCCCGAGGGCGTATAGAAGCTGTCGCCGCCCGCCGTGCCGCCTGTCTCGACATCGTCGCCAACCCAGTCGCCGCCATAGGTCAGCTCATGCGCGATTCCAACGGTCTCGAATCTCGACGTGTTCCAAATGTCGATGCCGGAGGTGCCGATGTCGAACGTCGATTTCGAACCCGCCGGCAAAACCACGGGCAGACCGGTGACCGGATCAAACCGGTTTTGCGCCACAAGGGTCGTCAGATCGAGCTTGGTCTTGTTGTAGGACGCGTTGATGTGGAGGTCGAGCCAGCTCTTGTCTTCGTCGGTGATGTTGTAGCGGGCCGTGAAGGTATTCGCCTTCAGGTCGGCGTCGTTCACCGGCGCGCTGCCGCTGGTCTCGGTCCATCCGTCGTTCGAGCCGATCCAGCCCAGCTTCAGCTCGCTGTTTTCGCTGGGGCGGATGGTCGTCTTGAGGAGGCCGCTCAAGACGTCGAAGCCGGTGCCCGCTACAGTGTCGCCGCCGCCATGCTTGTAGTCGTCATAGTCGCGGTAGACGATATTGCCGAGCACGTCCCAGTTCTCGTTGATCCGATAGGCGCCGGTGGCGCTGGTGGTCCAGCCTTTGCCGTTGGTTTCGTAGCGCCCAGTTGCGGATACCGCCCAGGTCTCGTCCGGCTTGAGGAAATCCTGCGCATCCTTGGTGTCGAAAAATACGACGCCGCCGATCGCCCCGGAGCCATAGGTGTTGGCGACCGGGCCGCGGATCACATCGACGGATTTGATCAATTCGGGATCGATGTAGAAGGTCGATTGCGTACCGTGATCCGAGCGCTGGAAATTCTGGCGGGCACCGTCGACGATGACGGAGACGCGGCCGAAATCCTGCAGGCCGCGGATGTTGATGCTGGAACTGACACGCCTTGCGTCGGCCTGGACGGCGACACCCGGCACACCGAACAGCATTTCGTTGGGCGTCGTCGCCATGCGGCGCTCGAGCTGTTCCTCGTCGACATGGCTGGCTGAAGCAAGCGACTCGATCGCCGTCTCGCCGGTACGGCTGAGGATCAGGATCTTGTCGAGCAGTGTGGTACCCGCCGGGGCCGGCTTTACCTTTTCGGGCTGTTGAGACGGGTCAGTCTGCTGCTGGTCGGCTGCCGGTTGGGCGGCCTGCTGGGCGCCGGCCGGTGTTGCGAGCAGCGGGATCGCCGCCGCGCCGGCCAGCAACGCGGCCATTTTGCTTGTCATAGAACAATGTGTCAGGCCGCTGCCCGCCAGCCGTCCCCAATTCGCCAACCCCATGCTGCAACTCCAAGAATCCATGTTCGATGCTGGCTGGCTTGGGGCTCGCTGGCATTTTTCATCGCGTCCGGCGTCTTAAATGTTGACTCATTTACTCCGGTATTGCACTGCTAGATAACATGATTATTCGAGTCAAGAATTGAATCGGCATTTCACGCAGGCGCCGAGCCAGATGCCAGGCACAGGAAAGGGATCGAACCCATGAACACGCACAATCCCAGCGACTTTCGCTATCGCGTCCGCCGTTCCGACGAAAATTCCGTCCGTTTCGACCGGGTCCAATCGGCCGTGAGAACGCTGTCCAGCAACACGCTGTTCCAGGGGGAGCACGAGATCGGCATCGAGCATCATGGTGCGCTGTACCGGCTGAAGATCACCCGGCAGGGCAAGCTCATCCTCAACAAGTAGGTGGTAGAAATGGACCAGCGCGTAAAACCCGCCCCACACGAGATCCGGCGGGCACGGGCAGACAATCCGAAAATGCGCGAGCGCGACCTCGCCGCCCAGCTCGGTATTTCGGAGGCCGAACTGGTCGCCGCGCATTGCGGCGACGGCGTCGTGCGCGTCGAGCCGCGTGTCAACGACCTTTTGACTGGCCTCGAAGCTGTCGGTGAGGTGATGGCGCTGACCCGCAACGAAAGCGCGGTGCACGAGAAGATCGGCGTCTACGACAAGGTCGTCACCGGCAATCACAATGCCATGGTGCTCGGTGAGAATATCGACCTGCGCATTTTCCCAAAAGTCTGGGCGCACGGCTTTGCCGTGGAAAAGCGCGATGGCGCCGACATCCGCCGCAGCCTGCAGTTCTTCGATACCGCAGGCGAGGCGGTACACAAGGTGCATCTCAGGCCAGCCTCCAACCTTTACGCCTATCAGAAACTGGTGGCCGGGCTGGAATCGCCGAACCAGGAGCCGCCGGTGGCGATTTCAGCGGGCACGGCCGACGAGACCGAGACTGCGGACAACCCGGCGAGCATCGACGATCTGCGCGACCGCTGGAGCCAGCTGACCGACGTGCATCAGTTCTTCGGCATGCTGAAGACACTGAAGATCAGCCGCCGACAGGCGGTGCGCATGGTCGGCCAGGACTACGCCTGGCTGGTCGACAAGGATGCGGTGAACGCCATGCTCAACCACGCCGCTGCTGGCGCCATGCCGATCATGTGCTTTGTCGGCAATCGCGGCTGCATCCAGATCCATTCCGGCCCCGTCGCCTCGATCAAGCCGATGGGACCATGGCTCAACGTGCTCGACGAGACCTTCCATCTGCACCTGCGGACCGACCACATCGATGAGGTCTGGGCCGTGCGCAAGCCGACCAAGGACGGCTATGTCACGTCGCTCGAAGTCTATGGCGCCGACGGCAAGATGATCATCCAGTTCTTCGGTAAGCGGCATGAAGGCGAAAGCGAGCGCGAAGACTGGCGCTTTCTGGCCGAAAACCTGCCGCGTATCCCAAGCCCGACCGCAGCTTGAGGAAAACGACGATGGTTCTTTTCTCCAGGCTGGCATCGGTCTCCAGGTCGGCGCTTGGTCCTGTGGCCGCTGTTTTCCTGGCCTTCGCCGCGCTGATGACGGCTCAAGCCGCCGAGGGCATCGCGACTTTCGCCGATCGCTCGAGGATCGTGGCTATTGGCGGCTCGATCACCGAGATCGTCTACGCGCTCGGTGAACAGGATCGTCTTGTCGCGCGCGATTCGACCAGCCGCTATCCGCAAGCGGCGGCGGAACTGCCTGATGTCGGCTACATGCGCCAGCTGTCGCCGGAGGGTGTGCTGTCGGTCAATCCGTCGGGCATATTGGCCCTGCACGGCAGCGGACCGAAGGAAGCCGTCGACGTCTTGAAGAAATCAAGCATCCCGTTCATCGAGGTGACCGAGCGCTATGATAATCAAGGCATTCTCGAAAAGATCCACATCGTCGGCAAGGCGCTCGGCACCGAGGCCAAGGCCGATGCGCTGGCGGTCCAGATCGATGCCAGGCTGAAGGCAGCCGAAAAGCAGACCGCCTCGATCAAGGATCGCAAGCGCATCCTGTTCGTGCTGTCGATGCAGGGCGGCAAGCTGCTTGCCGCCGGCAGCGACACCGCCGCCGACGGCATCATCAAGCTTTCGGGCGGCATCAACGCCGTCGACGGCATTGCCGGCTACAAGCAATTGTCGGACGAGGCAGTCATCACCGCCAGGCCCGACGTGATCCTGATGATGAACAATGCCGGACCGGCCACCGCGGATGACGAATTGTTTTCGAACCCTGCCGTGGCTTCGACGCCGGCGGGTGCCGCCCGCAAGCTGATCCGCATGGACGGCGGCTATCTGCTCGGCTTCGGCCCGCGCACGGCCGACGCCATCCACGACCTCGCCGTCTCGCTCTATGGCGGCCAGGTCACGGATTGAGCGCGATGGCCGATCATTCGATCGCCGGTGCGGCGGGCATCATGGCGACGGCAGCCGAGGGTGACCGTTCGCGGCGCGCCCGCCTCGTCGTCGTGCTGCTCTGCGTCGGGCTGGCTATCGCCGTGCTGTTGTCGCTGACCTCCGGCGCATCCGATGCCTCGGCCATCGGCGTCATGCATGACTGGCTGTTCGGCGCGTTGCCCGGCGACGCGGCGTTGAGCGCCCGCGACCACCTGATCATCCATGACATCCGTCTGCCGCGCATCATTATGGGCGTGCTGATCGGCGCATCGCTTGCCGTCTCCGGTGCCGTCATGCAGGGGCTGTTCCGCAATCCGCTGGCCGACCCCGGCCTGATCGGCGTTTCGGCCGGATCGAGCCTCGGTGCGGTCGCCGTCATCGTGCTTGGCTCGACCATGCTGGCGCCGCTGACTTCGGCGCTCGGCACGATGGCTTTGCCGCTGGCTGCGTTCTGCGGCGGGCTGGCGACGACATTGCTGCTCTATAAGGTCGCGACACGGCAAGGCCGGACCTCGGTCGCCACCATGCTGCTCGCCGGCATCGCGCTGGCGGCGCTTGCCATGGCGCTGACCGGCATCCTGATCTTCATGGCCGACGACCGGCAATTGCGCGACCTGACCTTTTGGCAGCTCGGCTCGCTGGGCGGCGCAACCTGGCAGAAGATCGGCTCGGTCGGGCCGGTCATCGTGCTGGCGCTGGCGGCAATGCCGTTCCTGGCGCGCGGCCTCAACGCGCTGGCGCTCGGCGAGGCCACGGCCGGCCATCTCGGCATTCCGGTGCAGCGGCTGAAATACACCGCGATTGTCGGCGTCTCGGCAGCGGTCGGCGCATCGGTCGCCGTCAGCGGCGGCATCGGTTTCGTCGGCATCGTCGTGCCGCATCTGCTGCGTCTGCTGATCGGCCCCGATAACCGTTATTTGCTGCCGGCATCGGCGCTGCTTGGTGCGGCGCTGCTGCTGTTGGCCGACGCCGTCGCCCGCACCATCGTCGCCCCAGCCGAATTGCCGATCGGCATCGTCACCGCGGTCGCCGGCGCACCGTTCTTCCTGTGGATCCTGCTGCGCAAGCGCGGCGTCATCGACCTGTGAAAGTTTGCCTATGATCGAAGCGCGGGATGTCTCGGTGGCGATCGGCGGCAAGGGCATTGTCGCCAATGTCGATTTCGAGGCGCGGCCCGGCGAAATCGCGGCCATCGTCGGCCCCAACGGTTCGGGCAAGACGACCTTCCTCCGAGCACTGTCCGGCGATCTTGGCTATTCGGGAGAGGTCACCGTCAACGGCCGCAATCTATCGGCGATGAAGCCGGTCGAGGCGGCGACGGTGCGCGCGGTGCTGCCGCAGGCGACGACGCTGTCGTTTCCGTTCACCGTGCGCGAGATCGTCAGGCTGGGCCTGGTCGGCGGGCGCTCCGGCGCGCTGTCCGGCGAGGACCAGCGCCTGCCCGAACGGGCGCTGGCTCGCGTCGACCTCGACGGTTTTGCCGGCCGCTTCTACCAGGAGCTGTCCGGCGGCGAGCAGCAGCGCGTGCAGCTTGCCCGCGTTCTGTGCCAGGTGTGGGAGCCGGTGCTCGACGGCAAGCCGCGCTATTTGTTCCTCGATGAGCCGGTGTCCAGCCTCGACATCAAACACCAGCTGATCATCATGGACATCGCGTGCGATTTCGCCAGACGCGGCGGCGGCGTGGTCGCCATCCTGCACGACCTCAATTTGACGGCGATGTATGCCGACCGGATTTTCGTCATGCATCGCGGCAGGCTCGCCGCTACAGGTTCGCCGCAACAGGTGCTCAGCGACGAGCTGATCGAAAAGGTCTTCGATTGCCGGCTGAAGGTCGGTGTGTTGCCGGCCGCAAACATGCCGTTCGTATTGCCGCAGTCGGTCTGTTGATATCCAGGTGATGCCGGCCCGCAAATGGCGGTTTCCTGCGCTTCCGGTACTCACGTACCCAAACGTACGCTCCGTTCCGGTTCTCGGAACCCACCATTTTCGGCTCGGCCTGACCTGAATCTCAACAGACCTCACCAACTGAGATGCGACCAGAAATCAGGCGGCCGGCGCCCTTTGCACCAGCATGTCGATGCCGAGCAGGTGCCGCACATTCGGGCGCGCCGCCACCAGATCGGCGATCGTGTAGCGCGACAGCACGGCGAAGAAGGCGTTGAGCGCTTCGCGCAATGCCGAATTCAGCGCGCAGCTATCGACCAGCGGACATTCGGCGGCGTCGTTCTCGAAGCACTCGGCCATGGCAAAGCTTTCCTCCGTTACCCGCACGACATCGAACAGGCTGATTGATTCGGCCGCGCGGCCGAGCCTGACGCCGCCATTCCTGCCGCGCACCGTTTCGATCAGGCCGTTTTCGACCAGCGGCTGCAGGATCTTGAACAGGAAAAGTTCCGATACCGAATAGGCGGCGGCGATCTCGGGGATGCGGCTCAACCGCTCGGTGTTGGCGGCGCAATACATCAGAATGCGCATGGCGTAGTTGGTCTGACGGGTAAGCCGCATTGTGTCCTCACATAACAGTGGTTGGCGTCAATATGGCCTATAGTTTGGAACAATTCCAGACTGGCGCTGCATAATAGATGAATTCCGGCGTCAAGTTTGCGTGCACGATTGCGCGCACCGGAACCAGCGGCGCGCTTTCTGGGGCAGGCGACACTAGATAAGTTCGCATACACGATCAGGAGCGGCCCATCATGTCACGACCAGCCCCGGCATTTGCATCCGTCGCGTCCGTCCGGTTCGACGCCGATGCCGACGCCAAGCTTTCGGCGCTCAGGCGCACCAAGTTCGTTGCCGCCGCAGCGCTTGCGTTTTGCGTGCTGGTCTTTGCGGTGGCGAAATCGCTCGAGAGCCGGCATGCGTGGTTGGGCTTCGTCGCCGCTTTCGCCGAGGCGGCGACGATCGGCGGCCTGGCGGACTGGTATGCGGTGGTGGCGCTGTTTCGGCGGCCGCTTGGCCTGCCGATCCCGCATACGGCCATCATCCCGGAAAACCAGAATCGCATCGCCGACAATCTCGGCCGCTTCATCGAGGTGAATTTCCTGGCGCCGGAACCGGTGCGCGAAAAGCTCGCCGAGGTCGACTTTTCCGCGCTGGTCGCGGACTGGCTGGCCGACCCGAACCGCGCCGCCGATTTGTCGCGCTTCGTCGGCCGGCTGGTGCCGCAGACGCTGGCGGCGGTCGAGCAATCCGGACTGCGCGGCTTCGTCACCAGCCGTATGCTGGAGCAGATCGAAAAGGTGCCGCTGGCGCCGCTCGCCGCCGAGCTGCTGTCGGCGCTGACTGACGATCGCCGCCACCAGAAATTATTCGACGAGTTCACCAAGGTGGTCGGCCGCTTCCTGAGCGACGAGCAGGCGCTGGCGACGATGCGCGAGAAGATCCGCGAGGAACTGCCGTCGCTGTTCAACCTGTTTCGCGCCGACGCCTATCTGTTGAAGAAGATCATTGCGTCGGCCGGCTCGCTGCTCGATGAGGTGCGGGCCGATCCGCACCATCCGATGCGAGCCGAATTCGACCTTTTCGTCGAAACCTTCGTCGAGCGGTTGAGGACATCCAAACAATATGCCAGGCGCGCTGAAAAGCTGAAGCGCGATTTCCTTGCCCGGCCAGAGCTCAGCGCGCTGGCCGGCGATATGTGGGACAGCCTGCGGCTGTTCATCGAACAGGACGCCAAGGCGCCGAATTCGATGATCCGCGACCATCTCGCCACCATGTTCGTCGAGGTCGGCCGCCATCTTGCCGACGACGCGCAGATCAGGGCCGACATGAACCAGGGGTTCATCGTGGCGCTGGCGTCCTTCGTCGAAAGCCAGAAGAGCGGCGTGTCGAAGTTCATCGCCGACCAGGTCAAGCGCTGGGACCTCGCGCAACTGACAAGGCTTATCGAAATGAACATCGGCAAGGACCTGCAATATATCCGCTTCAACGGCATGATCATCGGTGGCCTTGCCGGGCTCGTGCTCTACACTGCCGAACGGCTGTTTCTTGTCGGCTGACTCGTCCGAATGGACCGCTGAGCTTCGCTGCACTATCTTCCGTGCAGTGGCGGCGTTCACGGCAACAAGGGGGAGAGAACCAGCATGGCAAAACGACCGGAGTCCGAGTCCTTCATCGACATGTTCGGCAAGTTCGGCCGCGACCTGAAGCTGCCGAATGTCGACGTCGAGGCGATCCTCGCCCACCACGCCAAGAACCTGGAAGCGCTGGAGAAGTCGGCACGGGCGAGCGCCGCTGGAGCCTCGGCGCTGTTGTCAAGGCAACGCGAGATGCTGCAGGACACGCTGCGCGAAATCACCGACATGGCACAAAGCTACAGAGCGCCCGGCAATCCGCAGGAAATGATGCAGAAGCAGGCGGCGTTCGCCAGGAAATCCTTCGAGACCGCGCTGAAGAATGCCGGCGAGATGGCCGAACTGGCGAGGGCGTCCGGCACCGAATCGATCGAAATCCTGCGCAGCCGCATCAAGGAGGCGATGGAGGAGATCCGCGCCGGCCACGACAAGAGGTAGCTGTTCCCCGGCAGCACACTTGCCGGCGGCGAAGACTGGCGGTTCGCGGGCCGAAGATTATGCGCTGGAATCGCATTGGCGAATTGACAGGGGCGGCCCGTCGTGGTCCGGAACAGGCAAGCGATCGGGAAAGCAGGAATGACGCAGATACGGCCGAGGACGCCGCCGACCTTCGAGCAACTCAGGGCGATGGCCGGGCAGGAGTTGGGCGTTTCGGACTGGACGCTGGTCGATCAGCACCGCATCGACCAGTTTGCCGAATGCACGGGCGATCATCAATGGATCCATGTCGATCCCGAGCGGGCGAAGCGGCAAAGCCCGTTCCGCACCACGATCGCGCATGGCTATCTGACCCTGTCGATCATCGGCGCGCTGGCGCTCGAGATGGGGATCGTACCCGAAAACACGCAGGCCGCGTTCAACTACGGTTTCGACAAAGTGCGCTTCGTGGCGCCGGTCAGGGTCGGCTCGCGTATCAGGCTGCGCACCACGCTGTTGTCGATGGAAGACAAAGGTCCGGGGCAATATCTAATGAAGGCCGCCAATACGGTCGAGATCGAAGGCGAGCAGAGGCCGGCGCTGACCGCCGAGACGCTCGTCATGCTTTATGCACGCCGCAAGCGGGCAGGGGCCTGAGAGCACAGCCTCAGGCCAGCAGGGTTCCGGCAGCGCGAATCAACGCGACATCGCCTGTTCAAGCGCCCTGAAAATCCGGTCATCTCCGGACTGCGCGACGTTGAAGCGCATGAAACGGCTGGCCGACCGGGACAGGCTGAACGCATTGCCGGGCGCAAGCACGACGTTGGCCGACAAAGCGTGACGGGCGACGTCCGCGGCATCTATTCCCTCCGGCAGCCTGCACCATAAAAACATGCCGGCCGGCTGATCTATCCACGGCACGATGCTGATTGCCCTGAGCCGGGTGCCGGTTTCTTCCATGGCGCGCGAGAGCCGCGCGCGCAGCAGATCGACGTGCTTGCGATAGAGGCCGTCCTTCAGCAGCGTCAGCACCAGTTCGGATGCAAGTCGCCCGCTGCCAAAGGACGTGGCGATCTTGAGATCGGTCAATCCTTCCATCCAGTCGCGAGGAGCGGCGATGAAGCCGCAGCGCACCGATGCCGACAGCGTCTTGGAAAAGCTTCCGATATGGATGACCCTGCTGAGGCCGTCGAAGGCCGCCAGCCTGGGCGCGGACGTGTGTTCGAAATCGGCGAAGATATCGTCCTCGATGATCGTCAGCCCCGACTGGTCGGCGAGCTTCAGCACCCGATGGGCAACGACCGGGGACAATATCGCGCCGGTCGGATTATGGAGCGCCGAATTGGTGATGTAGAGGCGCGGCCGGTGCTCGTTCAGCGCCTGCGCGAACAGTTCGATGTCCGGCCCCGAGCGCGTGTAGGGGACGCTGATCACCTTGGCCCGATGGGCGCGCAACAGGGCATGGAAGTTGAAATAGCAGGGATCGTCGACCAACACCGTGTCACCCGGTTCGAGCAGGAACCGGCACAGCAGGTCGATCGCCTGAGTGCCCGATTCCGTCAGCATGATCTGGTCCGGGGAGGCTTCGATGCCGTGCTCGGCCATGCGCCGCGCCAGCAGATGGCGTAGCGCCGGCAAGCCGAGCGGCGTGCCGTAGTCGGTCAGCGCGGCGTCGTCGGCGCGGGCCGTCGTCCGCAGTGCCCGGCGCAATCCAGCCTCGGGCATCCATGTTGCCGGCAGCCAGCCGCAACCCGGTTTCAGGACGCCGTCGCCGGCTTCCAGCGATTGGCGCGAGACCCAGAGCGGGTCGACGGCACGGTCAAGCCTGGGGCCGATCTCGGCCAGCGACAACGGAGCCAACGGTCCGGCGGCATAGAAACCCGAGCCCGGCCGCGAGCGGATCATGCCTTCCGCCGCAAGACGCTCATAGGCTTCGACCACGGTGGATTTGGAAACCTGCATGGCCTTCGCAAACGCCCGGATCGAAGGCAGCCGCGTTCCCGGCGTCAGGCTGCGCGCGGCGATCCTGTGCCTGATCGTCACCATGACGCTTTCGACAAGCGTCCGGCTGCCTTCATCAGTTGTCGTCTGCTCATCCATCCGTACTGCTCGCCCTACCATGACGGTTTTGTCAAACTGTACCTGATTGTCTCTGGCGGAGCCAGACGCCCGGCCCGATAGAGGGCGAAATCAGCGGGGCATCGATGGACAAGGCGGCGAGTAGTTGGGCGGCGAGTAGTTGGGCGGCGAGTGGTTGGGCGGCGAGTGGCTGGGTCAACGGGTTCATAGGCGTGCTGATCTTCAGCGGTTCGCTTCCGGCGACGCGCGTGGCGGTGATGGATTTCGATCCGGTGTTCGTAACGGTCGCCCGTGCGGCTTCGGCGGGCATCCTCGGCCTGGCGCTGCTGCTCGTTTTTCGTCAGAAGCGCCCGGAGCGGCGAGATCTGTTCCCGCTGGCGATCGTGGCGCTTGGCGTCGTGGTCGGTTTTCCCCTGCTGACGGCGCTGGCGCTCAAGCACATCACGTCGGCTCACTCCATCATTTTCGTCGGCCTGTTGCCGTTGGCGACCGCGATCTTCGGTGTGGTTCGAGGCGGCGATCGCCCGAAGCCGGCGTTCTGGCTGTTCTCGTGCCTCGGCAGCGCCCTTGTCGCCGGTTTCGCAGTCACGCAAGGCCTGTCGGTCTCGCCGCTCGGCGACATCTTGATGCTGGCCGCCATCATCGTGTGCGGATTGGGCTATGCCGAAGGAGCGGCGCTGTCGCGCAAACTCGGCGGTTGGCAGGTGATTTCGTGGGCGCTGGTGCTGTCGCTGCCCCTCATGCTGGCGCTGACGTTCATCACCATGCCGCCGTCGCTCGAAAGTGCCGGCAGGGGCGCATGGATTGGTCTGGCCTATGTCTCGCTGTTCAGCATGCTGATCGGTTTCGTGTTCTGGTATCGCGGCCTGGCGCAAGGCGGCATCGCCGCGGTCGGGCAGTTGCAACTGCTGCAGCCCTTCTTCGGCCTGGGGCTGGCGGCAGCGCTGCTGCATGAGCAGGTCAGTCCCGCCATGATCGCCGTCACCGCCGCCGTCGTGCTTTGCGTCGTCGGTGCCAAGAGATATGCGAGATAGGTGCGCCGGCTGCCGGAGTTGCATGCGAACCGGGTGGAATCCTCAAGGATGCTTGGCAACGATATCAGTTCGCCCGGCAGTGGCGCGGGCTGAAAATACCGCAAGGATCAGCGCCATCAGCACCAGGCCCGTCGCCACCTGGAAGGTGACCTGCATCCCTCGTGCCGCTGCCGCAGGTGCCAACACTGCCAAGCCAGTGCCTTCCCCAGCCGATGCGAAGGCAAACACTGCGCCCATCACGGACGCACCGGTGATCAGGCCGAGATTGCGCGACAGATTGAGCAGGCCGGAGACGACGCCGCGCTGGTCGGATGCGACGCCCGTCATCACGGCCGAATTGTTGGAGGTCTGAAACAGGCTGTAGCCGGTGCAGACGATGATGATCGGCACGACATAGCCGGCAATACCGAATTCCGCCCGCGACAGAGCAAAGGTGCCAATAGCGAGATCGAACAGGCCGACGATCATGATCCGGTTCGCCCCGAAACGATCGACCAGGCGTCCGGCCGGCAGCGCCGCCAATGCGGTAACCAGAGGGCCGGTCGACAGAACCAGCCCGACCATGGCTGCGTCCAGCCCGAGCGCGCGCGACAGATAGAATGGTGCGACCACCAGTGTCGCCATCATCACCGTGGCGACGATCAGGTTCATGGCGAGGCTTGCGTTCAACGCCTGGTCGCGGAACCTCGCAGGTTGGATCAAAGGGTTCTGGACCCTTGTCTGCGCAATGACAAACAGCAGGCCAGCCACGGTTGCGGCAATCAGCAAGCCGACATTGAGAGAACCAAAACTGCCACGCCCAAGGGTCATGGCGAGCGCATAGGCGGCTAGCGTCAGCGCGAGCAAAGCCGTGCCGATCCCGTCGAAACCGCGCCGACCTGGCGTCTTTTTTCCGGCCGACAGGAAGCGCCAGGCAAGCGCAAAGGCCAGCACCCCCAACGGCAGATTGATGAGGAAGATCGCGCGCCAGCCGAGGCCGGCAATCAACAGTCCGCCAAGCGAGGGGCCAAGCGTGGTGCCGATCGCCGACATGGCGCCGAGCAGGCCCATGACGCTGCCGGTTTTATCCCGGGGAACCGCGTCGGCGACAAAGGCCAGCGTCAGAGCCATCATAATGGCCGCGCCGAGCCCCTGTGCCGCCCGTGCGGCGATCAGCAGCCAGAGCGTCGGCGCGAGCCCGCAAAGCACCGATGCGAAGGTGAACAGGGCAATGCCGCCGAGCAATAGCGGGCGGCGGCCGAATATATCGGCGAGCCGCCCGGCGCTTACGATCAAGGTGGTGATGGCGAGCAGATAGGCCAGGACGACCCATTGCACGAGCTGGAACGATGCGTCGAACGCCTGCATCAGCGATGGCAGCCCGACGCTGGCGATGCTGGTGGCGAGCGACGACAGCAGCGTTGAAAGCGACAGGCTTGCCAATGCCCATCGGGTCGAGCGTGCGCTCACCGGGGCAACTTCGTCCCAGGTCTTTTCAGCGGTCGATGCCAAGGTGAACTCCTTTGCCGGCAGCCCCCAATCGGAGCTGTCGGACGCTATTCCCTCGCATGATGTGGCGGAAGGCGCAGTATTTGCATCTTATTCGTGCATGAAACGCCACATCGCGGCCGAGCTGTGCTACGGTCCTTCCATGTCGTCGCCAGATCTCAATCTGCTTGTCGCCCTCGATGTGCTGCTGACCGAGGGCAGTGTGGCGCGCGCGGCCGGGCGGCTGCGCCTCAGTCCCTCGGCGATGAGCCGGACGTTGGCGCGGTTGCGCCAGGCGACAGGCGACCCATTGTTGGTCCGGGCCGGCCGTGGCCTGGTTGCGACGCCGCGCGCGCTCGAATTGCAGCAACAGGTAGGCCGAGTCGTTCAGGATGCGGAAGCGCTGCTGCGCCCGGCCAAGCTCCTCGACCTCTCTGCTCTCGACAAGGTCTTCACGCTGCGCGCCAACGAAAGTTTCGTCGAGGAGTTCGCACCGCGTCTTCTGACCCGTGTCGAAGCGGATGCACCTGGCGTGCGGCTGCGTTTTGCGCCGAAATCCGACAAGAACGACATGTCGTTGCGTGACGCGGCGGTTGATCTCGAAATCGGGGTTGCCAGTGAAACGAGCCCCGAAATGCGCATTCAGGCGCTGTTTCGCGACCGCTTCATCGGTGCGGTGCGAACGGGTCACAGGCTGGGCGAGGGCCCAATGACGCCGGAACGCTATGCGGCCGGCCGCCACATCAGCGTTTCGCGGCGTGGCCGCGAAAAGGGCCCGATCGACGAGGCCTTGAAACTGCTCGGTCTCCAGCGGACGATCGTGTGCATGGTTTCCAGCTTCTCGGCCACGCTCGCCATGGCGCGCGCCTCCGATCTGATCGCCAGCGTCCCCGAACGGCACACGCTGGGCGCGCGCACGGGCATGTACAGCTTCCCGTTGCCGGTCGATATCGAGGAGGTCACCATTTCGATGCTGTGGCATCCGCGACTCGATGCCGATCCGGCACAACGCTGGCTGCGAGCCTGCGTGCGGGAGGTCTGCGCGTCGTTTCGCTGATCCAGACTCAGGGCGTGATCTAGAATCTGGTCACCACGCCGATGCCTATGCCTTCGAAGCCGCCCATCGCCATCAATGCGGCCGGCGCCTCTTCGAGGCTGATCTTCTTGCCGACCAGCAGTTCGGGTTTCAGCTTGCCGGTGCGGATCATCTCCATCATCGCCTGGTAGCGGAAGGCCTGCATGCCGTGGCTGCCGCGGATTTCGAGCTCGAATGCGATCACCTTGTCCATCGGTATCTGCGGCCTGGCATGGTCGCCGAGCATCAGGCCGACCTGCACGTGGCGGCCGCGGCGGCGCAGGTTTGCGATCGAGTTGAACGAGGTACTGGGGTGGCCGAGCGCGTCCATCGACATGTGCGCGCCGCCATTGGTGATCTGCTTGACCGCCTTGACCACGTTCGGCGTCTTTGCCGCGTTGATCGTCGCCACCGCGCCGATCTTTTTGGCAAAGTCCAGCTTCTCGTCGGTGAGGTCGATGGCGACGACATTGGCGCCCATGGCGCTGGCGATCATGATCGCCGACAGGCCGACGCCGCCGCAGCCGTGCACCGCCACCCATTCGCCGGGCGTCACCCGGCCCTGGTCGACGATGGCGCGGAACGAGGTGACGAACCTGCAGCCGAGGCTGGCGGCGGTGGCGAATTCCATCTCATCGGGCAAGCGCACGAGATTGGTGTCGGCAGGGTCGATGGCGACATATTCGGCGAACGAACCCCAGGCAGTGAAGCCGGGCTGGAATTGGTGCTCGCACACCTGGTGATTGCCCGAGGTGCATTCGAAGCAGCGGCCGCAGCCGACGGCAAACGGCACGGTGACGCGCTCGCCGCCCTTCCAGCGGGTCACCTGGTTGCCTGCGGAGACCACGACGCCGGCCAGTTCGTGGCCCGGCACATGCGGCAGGCGGATGCCGTCGTCGTGGCCCATCCAGCCATGCCAGTCGCTGCGGCAGAGGCCGGTCGCCTCCACCTTGATGACGACGCCTTCCGGTGCCGGCTCCGGATCGGGAACGGTCTGGATCGTTGGCGTTTCGCCGAACTTTTCGAAGACGACGGCTTTCATCGGCAGTTCCTCATCACTTCATGCAATTTGCGGTCTATTCGGCATCGATCTGGTTCTCAGGCGCGGCCTTCTGGAACGCCGGCAGCGCCATGCAGGCGGCATTGATGCGCGAGATCGTCGGGTAGGGCGTCATGTCGACGCCGAAGCGGGCATTGCTGGTGACCTGTGCGACCAGGCAGATGTCGGCCAGCCCCGGCGTGTCGCCATGGCAGAATGTCTTGGTCTCGGGCGAGGAAGCCAGAATCTTTTCAAGCGGCTGGAAGCCTTCGTTGACCCAGTGCCGGAACCAGTTGACGACATCCTGGTCGCCGGCGCCGAACAGTGTGCGCAGCGAGGTCAGCACGCGCAGATTGTTCACCGGATGGATGTCGCAGGCGATCATCTGCGCCAGCATCCTGACGCGGGCGCGGCCAGGCGCATCCTTGGGCAGCAGCGGCGGCTCAGGCGTGGTCTCGTCGAAATATTCGATGATCGCCAGCGATTGCGTCAGCAGCGTGCCGTCGTCCAGGACCAGTGCCGGCACCAGCCCTTGCGGATTGACCGCGAGGTAGGCGGGTTCGAGATGCTCGCCGTGGCGCAAATGATGCGGCACGTAGTCGTAGGACAGGCCCTTCATCTCCAGCGCGATCCGCACCCGGTAAGAGGTCGAGGAGCGGTAGTAGTTATGGAGGACGATGTCGCTCATCGGATCGGTTGGCCGATGGTCAGTTCGATTTCGCCGATGCCGTCGACGCCACCGGTGATCTTTTCGCCCGGCCCGACGGCGCCGACGCCAGCCGGTGTTCCGGTGAAGATCAGGTCGCCGGGCTTAAGCTCTAGCGCCTCGCTGCAAATCGAGACGATGTCGGGAACCGGCCAGATCAGTTCGGCAAGGTCGCCGTCCTGCCTGATCTCGCCGTCGACCGCGAGCCAGATGCAGCCCTTTTCGGGATGACCGGATTTTTGCGCCGGGACCAGCGGGCCGCAGGGCGCTGAACGGTCGAAGGCTTTCGACCAGTCCCACGGCCTTGCCGCCTTTTTCGCCTCGTCCTGAAGGTCGCGGCGAGTCAGGTCGACGCCGACGCCGTAGCCCCAGACATGGTCCAGCGCGCGCTCGCGCGGGATGCGAAAGCCGGCTCTGCCGATCGCGACGACCAGCTCGATTTCGTGATGCAGGTTTTGGGTCAGTGGCGGGTAGGGGATCGTGGTGCCCGAACCGACCACCGAGTCGACCACTGCGTCGCCTGGTTTGGTGAAGAAGAAGGGAGGGTCGCGCTCGTCATTGCCGAGCTCGCGGGCATGGGCTGCGTAGTTGCGGCCAACGCAGAAGATCCGGCGCACCGCAAAACGCTCCGGCGAGCCGGCCACGGCCACCGACGGGGTTGCGGGCAAGGGAAGGACGAAGCCGGTCATGCACTGTCTCTGTTCAGTGGATATGTCGCTGGCACATTCGACCGATTTGGCCGGTCGGGCAAGGCATTGCATCGCGCAAAGGCTAGGCCTGCCGCGTTGCGTCGCGGAAATCGCCGGTACATTTTGCTCTGCCGGCCAAGATGGCAATGTACTATTTGGGAACAAGCCGGCCACGGCGCGAAGCGCCTGCCGCCAACGCCTGAGACTGTCGACCGTTGGTTTCGGGGAACGGACATGACAGCCCCTTTCGGTCCGTCCCCCTACTTCGGGCGTGTCGTTATCTCGCACTTGCACAAAGCTCTGGTGCGCTGCAATATAGCTGGAGGAATGCGGCCTCCAGCCCACCTTTCGCAGGTTCAATGAAGGGACCGGCATGACGGACATCTCCGCGACGCGTCTTGTCGTGTCCAGGCCTGTGGCCGATAGCTCGGCAAGAACCAGGCTTGCCTATCTCGACGGCTGGCGCGGCCTGTCGATCGCGCTGGTGCTGATCGGCCATTTCTTCCCCGTTCCCGGCATCAATCTCGGCGTCCTGGGCGTCGAATTCTTCTTCGTGCTCAGCGGCCGGCTGATGGCCGAGATCCTGTTTGTCGAATACTATCCGCTGAAGAAATTCTTCAAGCGCCGGTTCTCCCGCATCTACCCGGCACTGCTGATTTTTGTCGTCGCCGCGATGGTTGCCTTGTCCGGCACATTCATCGCCTTCAAGTCGAAGGCGGCGCTGACGGCGCTGACGTTCACCTACAACTATGCCGGAATTCTCGTCACCCGCGCCGGCGCGCTCGACCATATCTGGTCGCTCTGCGTCGAAGAGCACGCCTATATCATCCTGGCGCTGATCAGCGTCGTCGTCTCGGGGCGGTCCCGGGTCATCATGTTGCTCGGTGCATTGTCGGTGCTGGCCATGGCAAACGGCGCCATCTCCTACTGGGTGCTCGCAATAGGCTACGAGGGCACCTATTGGCGCACCGACGTGCACATCGCCTCGATCCTGCTGTCGGCGGTGATATGCCTGCTCAAGGCCGACGACAGGCTGCCGGCGCTGCTCAAGGGGCCGCATGTCGCCCTGGCGGCCTCAGTAGTGGCTGTGCTCCTTTTCATGGCTGCCGTGCCAACCCCGATCCACTATCTGCTCGCGGTGCCGCTGCTGGCGCTCGCCGTCAATTCGCTCGACTTCAGCAGCCGGTATCTGACCGGGTTTCTATCGTCCCTGCCGATGACGATGCTGGGGCTGTGGTCGTATTCGCTCTATCTTTGGCAGCAGCCTTTTTATCAATTCGTCGACATAAAAGGCAGTTCGCCGTGGTTGATGCTGGCGGCGGCGTTCGCTTGCGCGCTGTGCAGCTACTACATCATCGAAAAGCCGGCCCGCTCCTGGCTGAACCGCAATTGGTAGGGCGAACGGCGCCCGCCGTTCAGCCGGCGATCCGTCTTGCATAATACCGCACGGCTTTCCTGCCGCCGTGGATTACCGCGTCGCCCACTTCCGCAAAGCCGAGTGCGGCATGGAAGGCGTCCGAAGCCGGATTGGGTGGCTCGGCATTGACTTCGCAGGTGACGATCGCCTGGCCCGCGCGTGACGCCTGCTCGAACAGATCCTCATACAGCCGGCGGGCATGGCCGCGGCCGCGCGCTTTGGCGCCGACCACGACGCGGTCGACGTAGACGAACCGCGGATAGCGCTCGCGAAACCACAGGAAGTTGGGGCTGTCGTAGCTCGCGTCCTGGTCGAAGGTCATGATGAAGGCTTCGAGTGCACCGATGCGGCGCGTGTAAAACGCTTCGCCGAGCAGGAAGGACAGGCGCTCAGGTTCGAGCCATGATAATTCCGCAGCGTGCTCGTTGTTGAGCGCGAGGATGGCGGGCTCATCCTGCGGCGAAACCCGTTCGATCGGCAAACGCATTTCGATCATGTTTTTTCTTCGATCTTCCAGGATCATGTCCGGGCAGCGGCGATGGTCGCCGCCACCAGCGCCTCGTCGGTCACGGTGTTGCGGTATTCGCGGTCGAGGTCGGTGCCGCCCATGCCGACTTTCGGGTTGCGGTAGCGCATGGCACTCGGCACGTCCTTGAGCGCGGCGAAGTGCATTTCGCTCAACCCGGTTTTCCTCCGCACCTTGCTGATGTTCTCGGGATCAAGCCCGCCGCAGCCGAGGATGATGATGCGGTCGCCGGCCTGCCTGACAAGCTCGGCGAGCAGGTCCGCGCCTTCCAGTGCCGTGTCGCGCTGGCCGCTGGTCAGCACGCGGCCGACCTTGCAGCGGATCAGCGCTTCCAGCGCCTCGGTCGGGTCGCGGGTCATGTCGAAGGCGCGGTGGCAGGTGACGTTCAAGCGTCCCGCCGCCTTAACCAATTCGCTCATGCGCTGTTCGTCGATAGTGACGTCGGCAGCGAGGCAACCGACGACGACACCGGCGACGCCGAGCTCGGCAAGCGCGCCGACATCGGCGAGCATCGAACGATATTCGGCTTCGCCATACAGAAAATCGCCGCCGCGCGGCCGCACGATGACGTGGAACGGGATCGTCGCCAGCTCGAGCGCGGCGCGCACCGTGCCGAAGCTCGGCGTGATGCCGCCCTCGATCAGGCTGGCACAGAGCTCGACACGGTCGGCGCCTGCGGCTTGCGCGGCCAGCAGGCCGTCTATGCCTTCGACGCAGATCTCGATCAACGGGAGGCGAGGGCGTTCGGTCTCGGTCATGGGCGATCCGTCGATGATTTCAGCTGGCCAGCGGTAGCATCGGGCATGGTGCGATGAAAGCCGGAAGTGTTGGCTCAACACGCGACAGGGCGGCCGGCGGTGCTCCAATTTTGCCGCTTGACACATCCATAACCGTTCAGCTATATGTCGATTCATAGCTAGCGAGTTATTGATTGATTAACAGCACAGCCGGCCGAAAGCTGAAATGTGTGGCCGGCAAAAACACGCCTAAGGAGACCACCATGCAAGCACGATTGAAAAACCCGGTGATGCTCATTCCCGGCGCCTTGCAGGCGTTGCTCGCGCTGGACAAGTCGACGGAGACGGCCGACCTGTCCTATGTGACGCGCAAGCTCGTCCATTTACGCGCCAGCCAGATCAATGGATGCAGCGTGTGTATCGATATGCATGCGCGCGAATTGAAGAAGGCCGGCGAAAAGGACGAGCGCGTCTTCACCGTGTCAGCCTGGCGCGAAACACCTTACTTCACCGACGCCGAACGCGCCGCACTGGCGCTGACCGAGGCGGCAACCCGGTTGGCCGACCGGCCGGATCCGGTGCCGGATGCAGTCTGGGACGAGGCCGCCCGGCACTATGACGAAAAGGCGCTTGCCGCCCTGGTCGTCCAGATTGCCCTGATCAACGCATTCAACCGGCTCAACGCAACCACCAGGCAGATGGTCGGCGCCTGGGGCTGAACGGGGCCGGGTTCTCGAAAAGCCACTTCAGATCCGCAGCTTGTGCGAATTCGCGCGGACGAAGTCGATGAAGGCCCGCAGCTTCGGCGGTACCAGGCGGCGGCTCGGATAATAGAGGTGGAGCGGCTCGTAAGCGGGACAGAAAGGCTCCAGCACCTTGACCAGCGCGCCTGAGGCGAGAAGCGGCACGGCGAGGCCCTCGACCGCGAAGGCGAGGCCCAGCCCTTGCGCGGCGGCGGTAATGCACAGCGGAAGTGTGTTCACGACCAGACATGCGTCCGGCGTGAATGCGACTTCGCGTCCATCCACGGTGAACTCCCAGGGCGAAATCGCGCGCGTGCGGGTGAGGGCGAATGCGATGCAGCGATGGGCGGCGAGGTCGGCCGGCCGCTTCGGTGTGCCTTTGCGCGCCAGATAATCGGGGCTACCCACCACGACCATCTGCAGTGGCCCGCCCAGACGCGCGCCGATCATGTCTTTCTCGAGAAGCTCGCCGATGCGCAGGCCGGCATCGAAGCCGTCGGCGGCGATGTCGACGAAGCTGTCGTCGAAAATCAGACTAAGCCGCACTTCGGGATAAGCATCCATGAACGGCCGCATCAATGGCTCTATCAGCAGCGGCGCGGCGATCCAGGGCAAGCTGAGGCGCAGCGTGCCGGCGGGACGGTCGCGGCTCTCGCGCAGAGCCGCACCAGCCGCCCAGATGTCTTCGGCTGCCGGACGCACGTGGTCGAGGTAGTGGGCGCCAGCCTCGGTCAAGCCAACGCTGCGGGTCGTGCGGTTGAGCAGCCGCACCCCCAGACGCTCCTCGAGCCCCTTGACCGCCTCGCTCAACGAGGCCGGAGCGACGCCGAGCTCGGCGGCGGCGCGGGTGAAGCTCCTGGCCTGGGCGACTTTCACGAAGGCGACGATGCCGCTGAATTGGTCGAAGCGCATTGTAAGGATTTTCCAAATAGCCCTGTCGAACTCTACTGGTTTTTCCGGCGAACAAAAGGCGTCATGTTGGGGTCCGACGAACGAGCCTCGGTGTTGGGAACGGCTCGAACGGGCAAGGAGACAGAACCGATGACAAGGCTCGCTTTACTCGCCGCCGGCACTCTTCTGGCGGTGTCTGCCGCCCCGGCGCACAGCGGGCCACTGGAAGACCGCAATATCCAGCTCATCAAAGACTATTACGCAGCTTACGCGACCGGCAATCCCGAGGCCGTGCGGCCCTTCCTCGCGCCCGACATCGTGTGGCGCATTCCCGGTCATCATCCGCTCGCCGGCGACAAGCGCGGGCCGGACGAGGTGGTCGCCTTCTTCCGCGGCCTGGCCGACGGCAAGTTCAAGGCCGGGCCGATCTTCTTCCAGGCGCAGGGCGACCTCGTCGTCGACGTCCATCGCGGCTGGTCGAATGTCGGCTCAGGTCCCGAGATCGACCAGCTCTACGCGCTGATGTTCCGCATCAAGGACGGCAAGATCGCCGAGGCACAGAATTTTTTGACCGACATGTATCAGTCAGACGCTTTCTACTGGGCGCATTACCCGCTGAAGCCGCTGCCCGGCCGACTGGCTGGCGAGCGCTGAGACGGCGGTCTTTCTCGCAACGCGCAGCGCTTCTCACTCCAAGCCAAAGGAGATTTGCGAATGCTTAAAACCCTGACACTTGCCGTAGCAACCACCGCCGCGCTCGCCGCCTCCAATGCCGTCGCCGCACCGCGCGTCGAGCGCGTCACATTCTCCTCGCATGGTGAGCAGCTTGTCGGCGACATCTATCTGCCAGAGGATCTGGACGCGGCAAAACCTCGGCCGGCGCTGGTCGTGACCGGCGCCTGGATGACGGTGAAGGAACAGATGCCGGCCCGCTATGCCCGCGAGATGGCCGATCGCGGCTTCGTCGCCTTGACCTTCGATTTTCGCGGCTGGGGCGAAAGCGGCGGCATGCGCCGCCAGTACGAGGACCCTAACGCCAAGATCGCCGACATCGAAGCGGCGGTCGCCTATCTCGCGACCCGGCCCGAGACCGATCAGGACCGCATCGGCGGGCTCGGCATTTGCGCCAGCTCCGGCTATATGGTCACCGCCGCGGCAGGAAACGCCGCGATCAAGTCGGTCGCCCTCGTTGCGCCCTGGTTACAGGATGCCGAAGTGGTCGAGCAGACCTATGGCGGCAAGGAAGGCGTCGCCAGGCTCGAAGCCACGAGCGATGCGGCCGAGGCCGAGTATCGCCGCACCGGCAGACAGGCGTTACTGCCGGCCGCCAGCCTGAGCGACGAGCGCGCGATCATGTTCAAGATGCCCTATTACACCGAGCCCGTTACACCGAGCCCGATCGCGGCATGATTCCGGCCTGGCGCAACGAGGCCGATCCGGCGTTCTGGCGCGGCTGGTTGAGGTTCGATGCGATCCGGGCGGCTCCGCGCCTGAACCAGCCTTTTCTGATGGTGCACAGCGAGGCGGCTGCCATTCCGCAGGGTGCGCACAAATTCTACGCGGGGCTGACCAGCTCCAAGCAGGAGCTGTGGCTCGACAATGTCACCCAATTCGATTTCTACGATCGTGCCACGCCGGTGAAGGCGGCGAGCGATGCCGTCGCCGCGCATTTCCGCGCAACGCTGGGCGGTGCGGGGGAGGCGGGACAATGAGCCTCGTCACCCGCCGGTATGTCCTGGTCTCGGCGGTTTCAGCCGCGATGGTTTCCGCTATCTCGGCGCCCGCCGCGAGCGCATCGGGAGATGCGCTGACGGTCAAAGATAGGATCGCAATCGCCGAGGCGATTGCCGGGATCGGCCTCTATGCCGATCTGCGTGAATGGGACCGGGTCAGATCCTATCTCGCGGCCCGTGTCACGACCGACTACACCAGCCTCTTCGGCGGCGAGGTCACGACCAGCGGCTGCGACGCGCTGATCGCCCAATGGCAAGCGCTGCTGCCGGGCTTCGACGCCACCCAGCACCTCATCACCAACATCATTGTCGAAGGCGGGGATAACGGTGCGGTTGCGCGCAGCCATGTCCGCGCAACCCACTGGATCGGCGGGCGGTTCTGGACGGTCGGCGGCAGCTATCTCCACCGGCTGGTGCGGACGCCGGAAGGTTGGCGCGTCAAGGCAATCTCCATCCGCCGCTTGTACGAAGAGGGGGATCGCGCCGTGCTGGCCGCCGCCGCCGGCCGGGTAAAGGCGGAGGCCAAATGAGTGTTCGGGTTTGCGCATGCCCAGTCGCGCGGCGAGGTTGCTCGGAGCATCGGCAACGTGAATATTGATCGAAATGTCGGGGCAGGCTTGGCGCATGCGGCATTAGTGCCGCCAACCGCGGAGACAGGACATGACCCTTTCATTGCAGGAGGTTTCCGATAGGCTTGAGATCGAACAGCTGCTTGTTCGCTATTGCTATGCGGTGGACGATCGCGACTGGGAAGCCTATCGCAAAATATTCACACCCGATGCCGTGCTTGACGACACTGTAACAGGTGGAATCAGGAGCGGTGTGGATGAGCATGTTGCTTACATGAAAGGCGCCCTTTCCAAGATATTGATCTCGCAGCACGCCATTTCGACAATCCTTCTGGATCTCCGAGGGGATGAGGCCAGCGCGCGCGTGCATTGTTCATGCCCGATGGTGGTCGACCTCGGCGAAGGCAAAAGGCAGGTCTTCTTCCAGGGGCTTTGGTATCGAGACCGCGTCGTACGCACGTCCGAGGGCTGGCGCATAAGTGAACTTGTCGAGAAAGGCTATTGGAATCACAATTTGCCTGAGGGGTTCGCGTTCTGACGTCTGTTACGCGCTGTGCTGGATCCGCCCCGGACGCCGTTTTCAGACGTGGCAGCTACTGGCGCAACACCGTGTTCTTGGTACCTTCTTCGACCTGGTCGATGACCAGCAGCTTGACCGGATCGGCGCCGACATTGGTCGCCTGATGCCATTGCCCGATCATCTCGATGATGAAATCACCTGTTTGATAGGTGTTGCTCTTGCCGGTCTCGACGTTGGTGACCTGAAGCGTGCCGGCCTCGACATAGGCATAGCGCGGAAACGGATGCTTGTGGACCGGCAAGGTCGCGCCCGGCGCGATCTGATAGGCCGAGACCAGGACCTGGACGTTCTTCTGCGGCAGCGTGATCGGCTGGCCGGACGCGGTCTCGGTGTGAGAGGCAAGCGGGGTCACGATGACCGGCGTGCCGCTGGCATCCAGCGCCTGGGCGCTGTTTGCAAACAGTGGAGCCGCGAGCAGCAGCATCGATGCCAAGATTTTTCGCATGATTCCCCCCGAGCTGCGTCAGCATTGCGCAGCAAGCATTGGCGCGCAAGCTTGTCTGTTCAGGAGCGCCTTATCCCGCTCTTCTGAACATGCCCGGCGTCATGCCATGCATAGCCCGGAATGTACGGGAAAGATGGCTCTGGTCGGCGAAACCCGCCGCGATGGCGGCGTCGGCGAGGCCAAATCCCTGTTCGATCAGCGCACTCGCCCGGCGCAATCGCCGGTCGCGGATATAGGCCGCCGGCGTCAGGCCGATCGCCTTGTTGAAGTCGCGGATGACCTGGAATCGGGTCACGCCAGCCGCGCCGGCTAGCCGCTTGAGGTCGAGCTGCGAGCCAAGCTCGCTTTCGACAAGATCGCGGTAGAGCGAGAACCGCCGCTGCGATCCGGAGCTTTCGATCTCTTCGGCCTGTCCGCTCGAGTCGCCATGCCGAACGATCAGCCGTCGCAGCGCCACGAGCAGGGACGTCTCGGCCGTCATTGTGTCCGGGGATGTCGAGCCCTGGTGTGCTGCCATCAATGCTGCGGCGAGACTGCTGTCTTCGATAGTCGCGCGCGAAAATACTGGAGCGCCGTCGCGGCCGAGTTCGCGGGTAAGCGCGGTCATCATCGGCACCGAAGGATAAAACGTCCGGTAGGCCCAGCCTTCATCCGCCCCGCGTTCGCCGTCATGCCACTCCTCGGGATTGACGACGGCAATGGTGCCTGCCGGAGCGAGAACGCTTTTGCGGCCGATGCGAATGCGCTCGCAGCCAGAGGTGATCAGGGCGATCACATAGGTCGGGTGCGTGTGCAAGTCATAGCGGTGCCGGGTGAAGCGCGCCTCGAACAGGCCCAGGTCGGGGAAGCACGGATGGCGCCAGTATTTCCCGGTCTCTGCCGCTTCGTTTGTCCTTGCCATGGTCAATCCGGTTCAAGACGCCTCTCGCCGGGCCTTCTATGGCAGGCAAACCAAGCCGCTTTTTGTCGGCGGAAAGGAGGCATCATGTTGCATAATGACCCCGTCGCCGCGCTGACACCAGAGGTTATAGGCTGGCGGCACCATATCCATGCCAATCCGGAACTCGCATTCAATGAATACGAAACGGCGCGTTTCGTTGCAGAGAAGCTGCGCTCCTTCGGCGTCGACGAGGTGCATGAAGGGATCGGCGGCACCGGCGTCGTCGGTGTCCTGCGCAGCGGCGCTGGAACGTGCGCTATCGGCCTTCGCGCCGAGCTCGACGCGCTTCCGGTGCTGGAGAAAACCGGCCTGTCCTATGCTTCGAGGCAAGAGGGCGTGATGCACGCCTGCGGCCATGACGGCCACGCCGCCATGCTGCTCGGCGCCGCCAAACTGCTCAGTCAATCGCGCGCCTTCGACGGAGCCGTCACTTTCATCTTTCAGCCGGCCGAGGAAAACGAGGGCGGCAGCATGCGCATGATCGAGGACGGCCTGTTCAAGCGCTTTCCGGTCGAAGCGGTCTATGCGGTTCACAACTGGCCGGGCATCAGGCTGGGGACGATCGCCGCCCGCGTCGGGCCGCAAATGGCGGCCGTCGATAATTTCGAACTGACCTTTGAGGGTCTTGGCGCTCATGCCGCCATGCCGCAGCTCGGGGATGACCCGATCCTGGCCGCGGGCGCCTTCGTGCAAGCCGTCCAGCGCATCGTCAGCCGCTCGGTCGACCCTCAGAGCGCGCTTGTCGTCAGCATCACGCAGATTCATGGCGGCAATGTCGGCAATATCGTGCCGGGCAAGGTCTGGCTGCAAGGCACCTGCCGCTTCTTCGAGCACGGCCTTTCCGACCATTGCGAGAGGCTGATCGGCGAGATCGCACAAGGTATTGCCGCCGCGCATTCGCTCAAGGCCAGGCTCGACTACAGGAAGGGCTATCCGCCGCTGATCAATACGGCCGATGCGACGGCCCGCGCCGTCGAGGCCGCCGCCTCCGTCGTCGGCCGGGAGAATGTCTTGACCGAGTTCAGCCCCAGTCTCGGCTGCGAGGATTTCGCTTTCATGATCCGCGCCGCCGGCGGCTGCTATGCGTGGATCGGCGCCGGCGAGGTCGGCCCGGGCGAAGGCCTGCACGGCGACCGCTACGTTTTCAACGACGAGATCGTGCCGACGGTGATGCGCTATTACGTCAACCTCGTCGAGCAGACGCTTCCGCGGGCCGATCCTTCCACAGCAGTTTTTCCGGCGTGATCGGCAACTCCCGGATCCGCTTGCCTGTGGCGTCGAAGACGGCGTTGGCAACAGCAGCGGCAACGCCGGTGGCGCCGAGTTCGCCGATGCCTTTGCCGCCGATCGGGCTGGCATGCTCGTCCACCTCATCGACGAAGTGGATTATGATGTCGCCGGGAATGTCGGCGTTGACCGGAATGGCGACTCCGGAAAGGTTCTTCGACAGGAACCGGCCAAGCACCGGTTCGTGCCTGCTCTGCTCCATTGCCGCCATGCCCCAGCCCCAGATGATGCCGCCCGTCATCTGGCTGCGTGCGGTGCGGGGATTGACGATGCGGCCGGCGCTGTAGCTGCCCACGGCGCGACGAAGCCTGAGCAGGCCGAGCCCCGGATCGACGCCGACCTCCATGAAAATCGCGCCGAAAGTGCGCATCGCGAGGCCTTTGCCATGCTGCGCCGGATCGAACGAGCCGGAGCCGGTGATCTCGCCGATGTCGGTATGGCTCATCACGTCGGCGATCGTCTGACCGCCGGCAGCGCCTCTGCGGCGAATCTTGCCGTCCTGCATCTCGACCTCGTCCGGCAGCAGATTGGCAAGACGGGCAAGCTGCGAACGCGCATCTTCGGCAGCGGCAAGCACCGCCGCGCCCACCCCCATGGTCGATGACGAGCCATAGGTCGGTCCCGCCTCCGGCAGCTGTGTATCGCCCATTTCCATCTCAATCCTCTCCATCGGCAGGCCCAGCACGTCGGCCGCGATCTGCGGAAAGATGGTGAGTGTTCCGGTCCCTATGTCCTGGGTGCCGGTGCGGATGAGCACCGTGCCATCTCGGTGCAACCTGACCTCGGCTGCAGGCGTCGGGTTGCGGAAACAGCCCATGCTGCAGGTCGCCATGCCGTAGCCGATCAGCCAATCGCCGTCGCGTTGCGGCTTGCGCGGGCGCTCGCGCCAGCCGAACAGGCGGGCGCCTTCCTCATAAGCCTCGCGCAGCTTCTTCGACGACCAGGGCTGGCCGGTGGCCGGATCCGTGTCCGCATGGTTGACCAGACGCAGGTCGAGCGGATCGATGCCGAGGCGGTGGGCGAGCTCGTCCATCGCGCTTTCAAGCGCCCAGGTGCCCGGACCCTCGACCGGCGCGCGCAGCGGCGTCGGCATGGCGACGTTTGCGCGCTCCACGCGCTGGCTGAGACGCATGGCCGGCGTGGCGTAGAGACCCTTCGAGGCTTCGGTGGCGAACTCGACGAAATCGTCGGTCACGGTGGTCAGGTTGACCACGTCCTGCTGCACGGCCGTCAGCTTGCCCGACCTGTCCGCCGCCAGCACGATCTTCTGTGCCATGCGCGGCTGATACCCGAGGCAGGAATAGGCATTGGCGCGGCTGAGCGCCAGCCTGACCGGGCGCTGCATGATGCGCGCGGCGGCGGCGGCCAGCACCTGATGCGGCCAGATCCAGCCCTTGCCGCCGAAGCCGCCGCCGGTATGGCGGGAAATCACGCGGACCTTCTCGGCCGGGACATTCATGCGGGCGGCAACCACCTGGCGGACACCGTAGACGTGTTGCGTGGCGTCGTGCAGCGTCAGCTCTCCGTCATTCCATTCGGCGAGCGTCGCCGAGGGCTCCATGGCGTTGTGATGGCGCGACGGCTGCAGGTAGACGGCTTCGACCATGGCGGCGGCGTCAGCAAGCCCGCGGTCGACCGCGCCCTTGGTAAACGTCGGCTCCAGGAACAGGAAGCCGCTCTCCCTCGGCACGACCGCAGCCTTGTCGATGGCGGTCCACTCCGGCGGTGCCGGCAATTCCGGCTCGGCGAACTCGTAGCGCAATGCGACGCGGCGGGCACCGGCCTCCGCTGCCTCCAGCGTCTCGCCCAGCACAATGGCAAGCGGCTGACCCTCGTGACGTATCTCGTCGCCCTGCATGGGCATGAAGCTCTGCGCTGCCGGCGGGCCTTCGGCCTGCTGCATCTGCGTATCCGGCTCGGCCCTCGGCGATGCGAACCGGCCGAATTTGGGCATGTCCTCATGCGTGAGCACACGCACGACGCCTTCCTCGGCGAGCGCGTCGTCGACCATGATCGACGTCACG
Organism: Mesorhizobium sp. M0145; assembly: GCF_040322355.1. Classification (NCBI taxonomy): domain Bacteria; kingdom Pseudomonadati; phylum Pseudomonadota; class Alphaproteobacteria; order Hyphomicrobiales; family Phyllobacteriaceae; genus Mesorhizobium; species Mesorhizobium sp. M0145. Next base: position 111,466 of record NZ_JAMYTK010000005.1, on the reverse strand, counting down.
CGGCCGGCGGGAACGGGCGCGGTCACCAGCACCGCATGGAGCAGATCGGGGGCAAAATAGTCGGCCGCATAGCGGGCGCGGCCGGTCACCTTGACGCCGCCGTCAGGGCGGGCAACAGGCTGGCTGATCATCATGACGGCATCCTCGCTGCTCTTTCGATCGCCCGCAAAGCGGCGGTCTTGGCCAGTTCGATCTTGTAGGCGTTCTGCGACAAGGGACGCGCTTCGGCGAAGGATTGCTCGATAGCGGTGCTCAACGCCTCGCGATCGCCGATTTCGGCACCGGCGAGCTGCTGGTCGGCGGCGCTCAGCCGCCACGGCCGCAGCGCGACGGACCCCAGCGCCAGGGCCGCCCGACGGATGGTTTGGCCGTCCATCTCCAGCACAGCGGCGGCAGAGACGATGGCGTATTCGTAGGATTCGCGCTCGCGCACCTTGAGGTAAGCCGATCGCGGCGCCGGCGCCGGCAGCTCGATTGCCGTGATCAGTTCGCCTTGCTGCAACACATTGTCTGCCTCGGGCCGCGTGTCGGGAAGCAGGTGGAATTCCGCTGCCGGAATGCGCCGGCCGCCGCTGCGGTGCGCGGTGACGATGACCGCATCAAGTGCTGCCAGCGCCACCGCCGGGTCGGATGGCTGGGTGGCGACGCAATCCTCGGTCCAGCCGAATATCGCGTGATTGTCGTTGATGCCATGCAATGCCGAGCAGCCGGAGCCGAGCTGACGCTTGTTGCATGGCAACTGCTCTTCGGCACGGAAATAGGCACAGCGCGTCTTCTGCAGAAGATTGCCGCCTATCGTTGCTAGGTTTCTCAGCTGCGGCGATGCGGCGTTGAGGATCGCCTGGCTCAACACCGGATAGTCGCGCATGACCAGCGCATGCTGCGCGACATCGTTGAGATGCGTCAGCGCGCCGATCGTCAAGCCGCCGCCGGGCAGTGCCTCGACCTGATCCAGCCCGTCGAGGCGGGAGATGTCGATGATCCGGGTCGGCTCGGCAATGCCAAGGCGCAGCCAGTTGAGCAATTCGGTGCCGCCGGCGAGAAAGGCGCTGTCCGGCGCGGCACCGGCTGCGATCGTTTCGCCCAGGCTGTCGGCGCGCGCATAGACGAATGGGGTCATTGGCTCGCCCTCCCGGCTGCTGAGCGCACCGCCTCGACGATTTGCGGATAGGCCGAGCAGCGACACAGATTGCCGCTCATCCATTCGCGGATCTCCGCATCGGAGCCGGTGTGTCCCTCCTCGATCAGCGCCGCCGCCGACATCACCTGGCCGGGCGTGCAGAATCCGCACTGGAAACCATCATGATCGATGAACGCCTGCTGCACGGGATGAAGCGCATCGCCGTTTGCCAGGCCTTCGATCGTCGTGACCTCGCGTCCCTCGCAGGACACGGCAAGTATCATGCAGGCATTCACACGCCGTTCGTCGAGATGCACGGTGCAGGCGCCGCACTCGCCGAAATTGCATCCCTTTTTCGTTCCGGTCAGATGCAGCCGCTCGCGCAGCAGGTCGAGCAGCGTGACGCGGGGATCGAGATCGGAAAGGCTGTGATCCTCTCCGTTCACCCGCAACCTCAATAGGTGCCGATCGTGGAAGTTCATGTGGGGTACCTCGAAGCACATGCCGTACTCGCCGCAAGGACTCGTCCAGCAAGCAGCCACCCACCTGTCGAGGCGAAAATAGGGCGGTCGATTCCGGTGAAAAGGCGCTGCCGGTCAGGGAAGGCTAAAAAACGCGCATTTGAGATTTGCGGCGGAGCGGAAAGGCCCTGCATAACTGTGGTTCACGGCCGTCCCAACATGAGCCGAATGCAGACGGTCCCCCTTTAGGGACGATTACCATGAGCTGAAGTCACCTGGTGAGGTCTAAGACTATCTTTCCGGGAGCGTGGCCGGTGCGATTGCGCTCGATCGCGGATGCCAGATCGTCGAAGCCGATCACTTCTGCAATCGTCGACCGCAGCGAGCCGCCAGCGATCTCTTGAGCGATTGTGGCTAGGCGCGCGGTGTCAGGTTTGACTGACAACCAGATGCCACGACGGCCTGCCGGGGCGCGCGAAACCACATCAGTTGCAGCGATGCTGGCCAGGACGCCGCCAGGCGATAGGACCGACCAAGATTTGTCCAAGACCTGACCCCCGACAAGATCGACGATAAGGTCAATGTCGCTCGCAAGAAGCTCGAAGTTCTGTTTCTGGTAATCGATCACTTCGTCAGCGCCCAAGGCTTGGACATGGGCCACGCTCTTGGTTGAGGCTGTAGCATAGACGGTCGCTCCAGCCGTCTTGGCGAACTGGACAGCGAAGCTGCCCACCCCACCAGCCGCGCCGTGGATCAACACCCGCCGCCCTCGAAGGTCGAAATCGGCGACCTGAAGGACTTGCCATGCCGTCATCGCCGCCACCGGTACTGCCGCCGCGTCAATGTCTGACAGGACTGCAGGCGTCTCGACGAGTTTTTCGGCATTTATCAGCAAATGGTCAGCATAAGCGCCCAGGCCCCCCAGCGCGGCCATGACCCGGTCTCCGACCCTCACGCCTTCGACGTTGGAGCCGGTCCGCAGCACGACCCCCGCCATTTCGATGCCAAGCGTCGCGGGCAAAGATAACTTGAACTTGTCGCGGACGTAGCCTTCACGGATTTTCCAGTCGATTCCGTTTACTCCGGCAGCCTTGACCTGGACGAGCACTTGGTCGGGACCAGGCTCGGGGGCGGATACCCAATCGACCTTCAAGCTCTCTGTGCCGCCATATGCTTGAAGACGCAGGGCCCGGCCGGAGCCAAGCGGTTCAGCCCGGCCGGGGGCACTTTGGAAGTCATTGTGTAGGTTCATCAGGCTTCTCCTTCCTGTTGGACGATATAGTTTGAAATCTCTCAAGAAGAACTTCTAATTATGCAGTCCACATCGGGTGAGAAATGCTTATTCGACTGCTGGCGCTTGGGGATTTACTTGCTTGCGCTTTACGCGCTCAAAGCAAGATAGTCGGTGTAGCCCAGGGCGGTGCCACCATAGAAAGTGGCTTGGACTGCCGCATTCAGCGCCGCATTGGTCTTCAACCGTTCCACAAAGTCCGGATTGGCCAGGACCATCTGGCCGTAGGACTCCTGATCGGCCAGCCCCGAATCTACGTCGGCGCCGATCTGGTCACGCGGACGACTTGGCCGATTGAGGATCAGCGATTGGTGCCAGAGCTTGCGGATATCGGCCAGCAGCGCCTCGTCGCCCTGGTGCATGATGTGCACGTAAGCGAGCCCGAGCTTGTCGAGTTCGGCGACCAGATAGCGGTAGAGGTCCGGCCCTTCGGCGCCTTCGTCGATCCCCCATATCGTCGTCCCGGGTGAAAGGCGGATCGCGGTGCGGTCCGCGCCGATCTCCTCGGCGATCGCCGTGGCGACTTCGATGGCGAAGCGCGCTCGCTTCTCGATCGACCCGCCATATTCGTCCGTGCGCGTGTTGGCGCTGGGCGCGAAGAACTGCTGGACCAGGTAGGCGTTCGCGCCGTGAATCTCGATGCCGTCGGCGCCCGCCTCGACCGCCGAGCGCGCGGCATGGCGGAAATCGTCGACCGTCTGGCGCACCTCTTCGGTCGTCAGCGCGCGCGGCGTGGGAATATCCTGCATCCCGGTCATGGTGAACATACCCGCCCCCGGCGCGATCGCGGAGGGCGCGACGGCTTGGCGGTGATGCAGCGTATTGTCGGGATGCGACATGCGCCCGGCGTGCATCAGCTGGATGAAGATGCGGCCGCCCTTGTCGTGCACGGCGGAAGCGATCTTCCGCCAGCCGGCGACATGGGCAGGCGTGTAGATGCCCGGTGTGGTGAGATAGCCCTGGCCGTCATCAGAGGGCTGGGTGCCTTCGGTGACGATCAGGCCGACGCCGGCGCGCTGGGAATAATATTCGGTGGCCAGCTCGCCCGGCGTACCGTCGAAGGCGGCGCGGCTGCGGGTCATCGGGGCCATGACGAGGCGGTTAGGCAGAGTGTAGCGGCCGACGCGGACAGGGGTGAATAAGGGACTCATTGGGATCTCCATTTTGCTGGAGCGCTTGTCCACTATTCCAATGTCGGGATAAATCTGGCAAAAGTGAAATTAATATTCCAAATATGGAGCAATAGCGTGAGCCATTTGAACGACATGGCGCTGTTCGTGGAGGTGGCGAGAGCGAGGAGCTTCCGGAAGGCGGCTGAGGCTCTGGGCATGCCCAACTCGACTCTGTCGCGACGTATCAGCGCGCTGGAGAAGGCGATCGGCCTGAGGCTTCTGCATCGAACGACGCGCAAGATCGAGCTCACCGAGGCCGGCCAGCTCTATTACGAACGAAGCAAGCGCATCGTCGACGAGGCACGGCTCGCACACGAGCAGCTCGGCGCGATGCTGGAGCAGCCGAGCGGTGTCCTGCGGGTCTCGCTCCCGGTCGACTTCGCCACGCTTTACCTGACGCCGATCATCGTCGATTTCGCGCGGCACTATCCCGGCATCACTTTCGAGTTCGACCTGACCCCGCGCCGCGTCGATTTGGTGGCCGAGCCGTTCGATGTAGCGATCCGCATCGGCGAGCTGGAAGACTCCAGCCTGATCGCTCGCCTGATCGGGCGCCACGCGCGCCACCTCTATGCGTCTCCTGGCTACATCGAAGCGTCCGACGAGCCGGCGACACCGGCGGATCTGGCGGAGCATGAATGCATCTGCATGCCGAAGATCTGGACCCTGCATCAGGGGACGAACAAGGTCGAAGTCGAGGTTGGAGGCCGCTTCACTGTCAACAGCGTCGGGATGATCCGCGCCCTGGCGGTCAACCACCAGGGCATCGCCCTGCTTGCCGAGAAGATCGTCGCCGAAGATTTGGCCTCGGGCAGGCTCCGGCGTGTCCTGCCCGAATGGCAGGGATCGGCGGTCAGCATTCACGCCGTCACCGAAACTCGCCTCATTCCAGCCAAGGCCCAGCGCTTCATCGAATTCCTGTCCGCCAGGCTGGTGGAAACTTGACCCAGATCGTTACGCGGAGAAAAGTCGGACGGCGGCGCGCTGCATCGCGCCTTAGCGTAGAAAAGACGGTGGCTCGCCGGAGTCGATGAAGCTGAGAAATACGAATTTGCCATACCCCCCTACACCAGAATGCACCAGAGTCGCCAAAAATGCGCAAACGTGACCGGACGGCGCAGAAGCCCTACGCCTCGCCGGCGGGCCGACACCGACGCTCAGGGAGCGGGCCATCGCTCTACCGCGAGGGCGGGGCGAGGTGCGCACGGCTGAACTCACGGCCATCGGCATCCCCGATGCTATCTATCCAGGATGTGCGACGAGCGACTGCTCGTGAAGGTGGGTTCGGCATCACAAGGCTTCTCTGTGAGGTGAGATGGCGAGGGCCGGCAAACGGATCGATTCCGACCCTCACCGAAATGCTCGCCATCCCGGCCCGAATCAGCCTTCGCTCGGCACAGGCGTCTTGAGGAGTTGTTGCTCCCACAGGAAGGCGATGCCGCTGCCGCCGAAGTGCTGGATGAGAATCTCGGTCAGCTCTTCGACATGCTCGGTGCGCGCCCAGTCGCGCTGCCATTCGCCAGCGAGCGCCATCACGGTCATCATGTTTGCGCCAGCCGCGATCATCCGCTGGATGGCGATCTGGTGGGACTCGGTCGAAACGCCGCCCGACGCATCGGTGATCACGGACACGTCCCAGCCTTCGCCGAGGGCTTGGATGACAGGCATCGCGACGCAGACTTCGGTCCAAAGGCCTGCGATAATCAGTTGTTTGCGGCCGGTCGCCTTGACCACGTCCACCACCTTCTCGTCCTGCCAGGTGTTCACCCAAGTCCGGTCGATCACTTCCTGCCCCGGGAAGACGTCAGTGATCTGCTTGAAGAGGATGCCGCCACGACCCGCGATCACGCTGGTGAGAATGGTCGGAACATTGAAGGCTTTTGCTAGCTTCGCCAGCGCGGTCGCGTTGTTGACCACAGCTTGCGGATCGTGGCTGTTCAGGTTCGCGAGTTGGTAAGGCTGGTGGTCGATCAGAACGAGTACCGAGTCTTCAGGACGAAGAAGCGAATCAAGGCCGTTGCGAGGGGTCATCAAGACTTCCTTTCTCTGCCGCCATGGACGGCAATCTTTCTCTGCCGCTATGGACGGCAATGGGTTCACGGGAGACATGCGCCAGCGGGCGAGCGTTGCCTGGACGCAATTTGCCGTTCCTTTTGGTGATGCAGTAGTGCCATAATCAGGCAAGCTGTGTCGCGAAATGAGGAACGCTGAATTGGACATCGAAGATCTACAGACATTCGTCGCAGTGGCCGATGCAGGGGGCGTATCGGCCGCCGCGCGCCGGCTCGGCGTCTCCAAGTCAATCGTCAGTCGGCGGCTCTTTCGGGTTGAAGCGGAACTTGGCGTCCAGCTTCTTGCACGAACGACCCGCGGCGCCGCGCTCACCGAAGCGGGAATCACGTTCAGAGACCATGCGGCCCGGGCCAGCGCAGAGATCGATACGGCTCGGGAAACGATCCTCCCCACCGGTGAGCTGCGCGGCCGCCTGAGGGTTGCCATGCCGCTTACTTTCGGCGCGACCCACTTCGCCCCCGTGCTCGCGGAAATGGCGCGTCTGCACCCGAAGCTTCACATCCATACTTCCTACAGCGATCGCTTCGTCGATCTCATCGCAGAAGGTTTCGATTGCGCGATCCGGGGCGCCTACCTTCAAGACTCCAACCTGATCGCGAAGCGCGTCGGGCCGATCCACGGAAAGCTTGTCGCAAGCCCGGATTATATCGAGGTGCACGGGTCACCCGAGACTCTGGACGAACTCGTCACCCATCAGGCCCTCATGCAGGGAACGGAAGCCTGGCAGTTCATAAATGGCAGCAAGATTGTTACGGTCCAGCCGCAGGGCAGGTTCAAGGCCGATAGCGCCACGGCGCTTGCCGCCGCGGCGGCGGCAGGTCTCGGCATCGCCTGGCTCCCCGATTGCATCACACATGAATATGTGGCCTCCGGCGCGCTGGTCCCGATCATGACACGCTATCCGGTACCTCCGGGGGCCGCGTATGTCGTCCGACCGCCGGGTCAGCATCCCACGCGGAAAGTGCGGGTGCTCACCGAGATGCTGATTGAGTACTTCAAACGGAACACGGATCTTTGGGGTCTTGACAACTAGGACACGAACGGTGCGAAGCCTCCCCACCGGCAGGAGGCACGGGGGTAAATTCTCCAGGCAACGCCGCAGGCGCGACGTCCACGCGGATCATGTTCAACCGAGTAGGCGTTGAGATCTTGCCTGTGCAGGTCTGGCGCGAGGCCTCTCCGCTTTGTCCCAGCGACGCCTCGCGCGCGCAGGCTCAAAGCTATGCAATCCGCCGTCCACGAACACCTCGCGCCCGTCTGTAAGCTGCTGTCGTTGAGGCAGCGACGGCAAGTAATAACGGGCGGCAACGTTCGGACGCCGCCGCGGCGAACTGAACGGCGCACTCGGGCGCGAAGCCGCCGGTCATCAGTATTTCCGCGCGGTAGCCGCCGAATAGGCGTGGGCGGGCGAGCCTGCTATTCTACGCCTGATTTCATCGGTCCTCGATGCTCTGACACTCTGGAAGCAGGACTATCGAGATCGACGCGTAGGGAGAAATTGTACGCTGGCGCGCAATATCGCGCTATGGCGTAGAAGAGGCGGTGGCTCCCCGGGCCGGATTCGAACCAGCGACCAACCGGTTAACAGCCGGTTGCTCTACCACTGAGCTACCGGGGAACAGAGGCTCTCATGTGAGTGGGGCAGCCTATAGCAAACCCGTTTCGGCTTTGCAAAGAAGCATTTCGCATTTTTTCGGTGCTTTTTGGCGCAGGGCTTGCTGGCAATGGCCGGCGAGCGCCCTCATATGAGCTGTCTCTCGCCTGTCACGGAACAGAAAAGGCCGTTGCGGCTTTCTCCGGCTGATGGTGCTACTGATGCAAACGGATCGACATTTCACATGACGGCAATGAGCGACGAACAGCCACCGGCCCGGAAAATCTCGGTCTTCGGCCGCCAGTTCACCATGCCGCGCTCGCGCGGCCTCAGGATTGCGATCGGCGTTGTGCTGATCATCGGCGGCATTCTCGGCTTCCTGCCGATCCTGGGTTTCTGGATGGTACCGATCGGACTGCTGGTGCTCTCCTACGAATTTGCCCTGGTGCGTCGTCATCGGCGCCGCTTCGTCGTCTGGTGGGAGCGACGGCGCCGGCCTGACTGAGATTGCCCCGCTGACGGCCGCCAGCCTGCCATATGTCGGCGAGCGGCGTCGTCCGCCCATACGTTTACCGAGGTTGGTCGAAGCAGCTCTCCAGACGTTCGCAAAGCTCCTTGAGAACGGCGGTAGCCGATGCCAGCCGCGCCCGGTCGCGCGGCGGCAGGGTGTTTGCGCCTTCTATGCTGAGGCGGTCGATGGCATAGCGCACAAGCTCTGCAGACTGCGACAATCCGCGCGACGTGCCGTCCTTCGTAGCTGCTCGACGCATGGCGGAGCCTCCTCTTTGCCCAACGTGGCCGCCGGTTTCGGGTTCCCGTCGCCCAGAATCATGCTTAACGATAAGCTAATATGTTATTGCTAAGATGGGCATTGCGTTGATAAGGCAGGGCATGGAATGTCGAGGAACCGTTGGGAATGCATGGTGGCCGCTTGACGGCATTTTCGCCGCAACCTATTGGAGCCGGGTGGAACGCCGGGAGCAATGAGGCCTCGTGGCGGAGTGGTTACGCAGAGGACTGCAAATCCTTGCACCCCGGTTCGATTCCGGGCGAGGCCTCCAATGCCCGAGCTCCCGCGCGTCAGCGCCAGGGGGCTTCAGTTCCGGTCGAAACAGCCGCGGCCTTTGCGCGGCAAGCGGATGGTTGGAACATGAGCGCTGATTTTGCCGAACGCCGGGTGAAGATGGTCGACGGCCAGATCCGCACCACCGACGTGACCAGCGCACCGCTGCTCGAGGCGATGCTTGTCGTGCCGCGCGAGGCCTTTGTCGGCGCCGGCCAGCGTGACCTTGCCTATATCGACGAGGACATCCGCATCGCCGATACGGCCGATGGCCCGCGCTATCTGATGGAGCCGTCGCCATTGGCCAAGCTTATGCAACTGGGCGATATCGGCCCAAGCGATTCGGCACTCGATGTCGGCTGCGGCACCGGCTATGCGGCGGCGATCCTGTCGCGGCTGGCAAGGTCCGTGGTGGCGCTGGAAGGCGATCCGGCGCTGGCCGAGACCGCCACTTCGACGCTTGCGGCGCTGGGTTGCGGCAATGTCACCGTGGTCCACGGGCCGCTGCCGCAAGGCCATGCCGCCAAGGCACCTTACGACGTGATCCTGATCGGCGGCAGCGTCGGGGAGGTGCCGGCGGCGCTGTTCGACCAGCTTGCCGAAGGCGGCCGACTCGTCGCCGTGGAGGGGCAGGGCAATTCGGGCGTAGCCCGGCTTTTTTTTAAGACTGGAGGGGTTGTAACGGGAAGACGCGCATTTAATGCGGCAATTAAGCCACTACCGGGATTCGAACGCATTCCCGCCTTCGAATTCTGAGTGATTTTGCCTTGCAGCGAAGGCGCTGTCATGATCGCTTGCGTTTGAACAATCGTTGCTGATCTGCATAACCGGGCGTTTCTGGGGGCTTTCAGCGGGGGAACGATAAAAAACGCGGCGCCGGCTGATCAGAAGGAGAAGCCAGCGTGGCGCAGTTCCCGTGCAAAACGAATGAGGGAATATAACGTGCCGTCTGTACGCAAGTTGCTTTTTACCGCTGTCCTCGTTTCGGCGACAGCGCTGTCTCCAATGGCCGCCTCGGCTGAAACGATCATCGGGGCCCTTTCAAAGGCCTACCAAAACAATTCCTCGCTCAATTCTTCACGCGCCGGCGTTCGTGTCACCGACGAGGGCGTTGCCATCGCCAAGTCGGGCTGGCGCCCGACCATCACCGGTTCCGCGAGCATCGATTATACCGCCAGCCACAGCAACCGGTTGCACCGAAACATCTCGTTGACCACCGGCAACTTCGGCGTCGAGATCGACCAGACGCTGTTTGACGGTTTTCAGACCAGGAACAATGTGGCGGCCGCCGAATCGCGGGTCCGCGCTTCGTTCGAAAGCCTGCGCAACGCCGAAGAAAACACTCTTTTCAACGCGGCAAGCGCCTATATGGACGTTATCCGCGACCGCCAGGTCGCCGTGCTGACCGAACAGAATCTGCAATTCCTGACCGAGCAGGCGCGTGCGGCGCGTTCGCGCTTCGAGGTCGGCGAAGGTACGCGCACCGACGTCGCGCAAGCCGACGCCCAGCGTGCCTCCGCGGTGGCGCAGTTGAGCGCCGCCCGCGCGACGGCGCTGGCAAGCGCTGCGACCTATCGCCAGATCGTCGGCGACGAGCCGGGCAGGCTCAGGCCGGCTTCGCCGCTGTCGAAGCTGTTGCCGTCGAGCCTCGATGCGGCGATCGCGATCGCATCGGCCGAGCATCCGGCCATCCTCGCCACCGCGCATCTGGTCGACGCGGCGGGGTTTTCGGTGAAGTCTGCCGAAGGCGCGTTGCTGCCGCAACTATCGGCGTCGGCAGGTGTTTCGAGCGCCTTTCGCGGCACCGCGCCCGGCTCGCTCTCCTCGACACAGGATGGCGTAACCAATTCGGCGAACATCGGCGCGACATTGACGATACCGATCTATTCCGGCGGCCGGACCTCGGCATTGGTTCGCCAATCAAAGGAATCACTTAGCCAGGCCCGTATCGAGGTCGATGTCAGCCGCGACACCGTGCGCCAAGCGGTGACCTCGGCATGGTCGCAATACACCGCCGCGCAGCAAAGCGTCACGGCCAACCGGCAGGTGGTCGCCGCCGCGCAGCTTGCCCTGAACGGCGTCATCGAAGAGCGCAATGTCGGCCAGCGCACCACGCTCGACGTGCTCAACGCGCAGGCGACCCTCATCACCGCCAAGATCAATCTTGTCAGCGCCGAACGCGACGTGGTGGTGGCGAGCTATGCCATCCTCTCGGCGGTTGGCCATTTGTCGGCAGACCGCCTTGCGCTCAACGTGACGAAGTACAGGCCCGAAGAGCATTACAACGCCGTCAAGGACAAGTGGATCGGCCTGCGCACGCCGGACGGCCGCTGATCGCCAAGCCGTGTTTTCAGCCCGCGCTCGAACGACGCGCGGGCTTTCAACTCCCGACCCTAATCTGTTGAAATCCGAGATGTCGCCAGATTGGGGATTCTCGCAAGCCGTTCCGTCGGTTACGCTGTTGCCATGATTCGAATCCGGCATTGCCGGACAGGAAATCTGAGAACGAGTCACAAGGGCGGCGGATGTGACGATGGCGACGGCAAGCAGCGTACAGCGCGAACCTTCCATGGAAGAAATACTGGCTTCCATCAGAAGGATCATCGAGGACAGCGATACCGGCCGCAAGCAGCCGGGCGACGCGGACGATCTGCGCCAGGATCTGCAGCCGGCGCCGGCAGCCGGACGGGCAGCGGAGGGGGATACGTTCCGCTCCGAACTGCGCGGCGGACTGGAGATCGCCAAGCCGGCCACGCGCGCCGAGGTGCAGCCAACGGCCGCGCCGGTCATTGAGCGCCTGGAAACGCCGCTGCGCGCCGGCCCGGTAAAGGCAGCGGTGACGCTGGCTGAGGTGAACACCGCTCCCGAACCGCCCGCAAAGCCGGATCGGCCTGCGACAGCCAAGGCTGCCGAGACGACCGACACCATCATTGCCGATTGGCGGCGCGAGATCGCGGCGGTCGGCGACGCGATGGCCAAGCCGGAGCGCGCCGAGCCACTCCGGACGCCGGACGCCGAGCCGAAAGCCGAGGTTTTCGAGAACGAGGCGACTGCTGGACCTGTGCCGGAGCCTTCGGAAATTGGGCCGGAGCTTTCGGAAAGCGGCCCGGAATCTTCGAAAATCGGCCCGGAATCGTCGAAAATCGGATTGGCGCGTCCGGCGGCCAGCGAGGCGCCGCCCGCACGTCCGGCAATCCTTTCGGAGCATACGGGCCGGCAGGTTGCCGCCGCCTTCGGCGAGCTTTCCGACGCGTTTGCCAGCCGCAGCAAGAAGACTTTCGACGAGATGGCCGAGGAGATGCTGCGGCCCATGCTGCAGGACTGGCTGGACAACAACCTTCCGACGCTGGTCGAGCGGCTGGTGCGCGAGGAAATCGAGCGCGTCGCGCGCGGCGCGCAGTAGCAATTCGGAGAGCCGCCAATGGGCGGCGCTCGACCGGCGAATTGTCGAAGTCGGCGCTGCCCCTCATCCGCCTGCCGGCACCTCCTCCTGTATAGTGACGGGGAGAAGGGGTTGACCGCAATTTAGGCGCCTTTTCCGCAACGTTCGTGACTGGCGAAAGCTTCAGTACAGGCGTCTTTCTCCCCGTCACTATACGGGGAGAAATGCCCGGCAGGGCAATGAGGGGCAGCGCAAACCTGAAGCGATTGCCTCGCAACATTCAGTCCCGCGAGTTGCACCGAACCATCCCGGCGCTATCTATTGGCCATGCCGCCCTTGCGGTTGACTTGGCAACAACCTTCCGATTTACACCGGACCACAAATTCCGGACAGCGCGGACCGTTTTCCCATGCTCGAAAAGACCTACGACGCCAAAGCCGTCGAGCCGAAGATTGCCAGGATCTGGGAAGAGGCCGACGCCTTTCGGGCCGGCGCCGGGGCCGAGGAGGGGGCTGAAGCCTTCACCATCGTCATCCCGCCGCCGAATGTCACCGGCTCGCTGCATATGGGTCATGCGCTCAACAACACGCTGCAGGACATTCTGGTGCGCTTCGAGCGAATGCGCGGCAAGAATGTTCTTTGGCAACCAGGCATGGACCATGCCGGCATCGCCACGCAGATGGTGGTAGAGCGCCAGCTTATGGAAAAGCAGATCCACCGCCGCGACCTGACGCGCGATGAGTTCATCGACAAGGTGTGGGAGTGGAAGGCCGAGTCCGGCGGCGCCATCCTCAACCAGCTGAAGCGGCTCGGGGCCTCGGCCGACTGGAGCCGGGAGCGCTTCACCATGGACGAGGGCCTGTCCAAGGCCGTGCTCGAAGTGTTCGTGACGCTCTACAAGGAAGGGCTGATCTACAAGGACAAGCGCCTTGTGAACTGGGACCCGAAGCTGTTGACCGCCATCTCGGATCTCGAGGTCGAACAGCAGGAAGTCAACGGCAACCTCTGGCACTTCCGCTATCCGGTCGAAGGCATGACCTTCGATCCGGAAAATCCGAAGACCTTCATCACCGTTGCGACGACCCGGCCGGAGACGATGCTGGGCGATACGGCTGTCGCAGTCCACCCCGACGACGAGCGTTTCCGGCATCTTGTCGGCAAGAACCTCATCCTGCCGATCGTCGGCCGCAGGATCCCGGTGGTGGCGGACGAGTATTCCGATCCCGAAAAAGGCAGCGGTGCGGTCAAGATCACGCCGGCGCATGACTTCAACGATTTCGAGGTCGGCAAGCGCCACCGGCTGCCGGCGGTCAACATCCTCACCGTCAATGCGGCGGTGAGCCTCAAGGACAATGAGGACTTTCTCGCCGGACTGGACGTGACGCCGGAGCGCCAGGCCGTATGGGACGGCCTCGACGGCCTGGACCGTTTCGACGCGCGCAAGAAGATCGTCGAGCTGATGCAGGCGGGCGGCTTTCTCGAGAAGGTCGAGCCGCATCGCCACACCGTGCCGCACGGCGACCGCGGCGGCGTGCCGATCGAGCCGTTTCTGACCGACCAGTGGTATGTCAATGCGGCGGAACTGGCCAAGCCGGCGATCGCCTCGGTGCGCGAGAGCCGTACCAATTTCGTGCCCAAAAACTGGGAAAAGACCTATTTCGACTGGATGGAAAACATCCAGCCCTGGTGCATTTCGCGCCAGCTCTGGTGGGGTCACCAGATCCCTGCCTGGTACGGGCCGGACGGGCATGTCTTTGTCGAAAAGACCGAGGAAGAGGCGCTCGGTGCCGCCGTCGAATATTATCTGGCGCTGGAAGGGCCGTGGAAGGCCTGGGTCGAGGACAAGCTTGAGAATTTCCAGCCTGGCGAGATCCTGACCCGCGACGAGGACGTGCTCGATACATGGTTCTCGTCGGCGCTGTGGCCGTTCTCGACGCTTGGCTGGCCGGACCAGACGCCGGAGCTGAAGACCTATTACCCGACCGACGTGCTGGTGACCGGTTTCGACATCATCTTCTTCTGGGTCGCCCGCATGATGATGATGGGCCTCCATTTCATGGATCAGGAGCCGTTTCATACCGTCTATGTCCATGCGCTGGTTCGCGACAAGAACGGGCAGAAGATGTCGAAGTCGAAAGGCAACGTCATCGATCCGCTCGAGCTCATCGACGAATACGGCGCCGATGCGCTGCGCTTCACCTTGACTGTGATGGCAGCGCAAGGGCGCGACGTTAAGCTCGATCCGGCCCGCATTGCCGGTTATCGCAATTTCGGCACCAAGCTGTGGAACGCGACGCGCTTCGCCGAGATGAACGAAGTGGCGCGCGACGACGATTTCTGGCTGCAGGACGCCAAGCTGGCGGTCAACCGCTGGATCTTGACGGAGCTGACGCGAGCCGCGCGGGACATAACGGACGGTATCACCTCATACCGCTTCAACGAGGCGGCGGGTGCCGCCTACCGGTTCGTCTGGAACCAGTTCTGCGACTGGTACCTGGAACTGCTGAAGCCGGTGTTCATGGGCACCGACGAGGCCGCCAAGGCCGAGAGCAGGGCATGCGTCGCCTTCGTACTCGACGAGATCTACAAGCTGCTGCATCCGATGATGCCGTTCATGACCGAGGAACTGTGGGCCGAAACCGCCGGTGAGGGCAGGCAACGGCAATCGCTGCTTTGTCATGCGGCATGGCCGTCGCCCGACTTCGAGGACGAGGCGGCCGCCGCCGATATCAACTGGCTGGTCGACCTTGTCTCCGGCATCCGCTCGGTGCGTTCGGAGATGAACGTGCCGCCGGCGGCTATCGCACCGCTCGTGGTGATCGGCGCCAACGACGCGACACACGAAAGGCTCGAGCGTCAGGGCTCGGCTATCAAGCGTCTGGCGCGGGTCGGCGACATCTCGCTCGCCGAGGCGCCACCAAGGGGATCCGCCCAGATCGTGGTCAACGAGGCGACGATCTGCCTGCCGCTCGGCAGCCTGATCGACCTTGCCGCCGAGGCAGCGCGCCTGCACAAGGAGCTTGCCAAGGTGACCGAGGAAATAGCGCGGCTCTACAAGAAGCTGTCCAACGAGAAATTCGTCGCCAACGCGCCGGAAGAGGTGGTGGAGGCCGAGCGTGAAAAACTCGCCGAATATCGCGAGGCGCAAGAGAAGCTTTCGGTGGCATTGGCGCGGGTGCGTGATGCCGGTTGATCGAACAGATTGGGCCGGTTGATCGAACAGATTGGGCCGGTTGATCGAACAGATTGGGCCGGCTGATCAAACAAATTGGGCCGGCTGGCCGCAATAGATTCGCCGGTCACGAATCTGCCTTCCAGACAGGCCGCCTGCCACGAAAACGGGCATTCCGCAGCGTAAATCTTGAGGCAAACTGAATGTTTTTGCCCCATTGTTGCCGTAATGTAACAATGGCTGACTGGGCACGCAAAATGCCCTGTTTTATAGTGATTTAGGGGTTTTTCCCGAGTTTTCTCGTCGATCTGTATTGTGGCGGCCATTTTCCCGCCTCGGTAAGAAGGCCGACACCTTGTCGGAAATGCGTTCAGCCAAGCTGTACATGTACGCACGGCGAATTCGTTGTTGCGCCGTTAACCTGAATTGGTTCTAGCTTGATGCAAGGACATTTCGGGGAGGAGATTCATGTGTTATTCGCGTCTGAAAGTGCTGCTGGGCGCGGGGGCTTTTTCGCTGGCTTTGGCTGGGGCGGTGCAAGCCGGGGGCTTTGACCGGGGCGGCGTCAATATCGACCAGCTGTTCGACGCGGCGCCATATTCGTTCGACGCAGGCGTCACCTATGTTTCGCCACAGCGCAAACTCAAGAATGTGCAGCGTCTCGATGGCTCGGGTTTGTCGACATCGGCGGTGGACGTTGGTGGCGATTATGCGGTGCCGCATGTCGGCATCAAGGCCAACATCTTTGAGCCCGTAGACTGTCTTGCCACCTATACGAGACCGTATGGTGCGGACGCGAATTTCGGCATGAACAACGCCTATTCGCCGACAGCGGTCAAATACGCCGTCGACACAGACGATTTCGGTCTCACCTGCTCCTATAAGGTGAACGTCGGCAAGGGCGCCATACGATTCATCGGCGGTGTCTCCTACCAGCAGGTAGACGCGTTTCTTTCCCGTCAGACACTGCTCGCCTTCGGCAATACCGGCCTCGGCGTCTTCAAGCTATCCGACGAGGCATGGGGTTGGCGTGCGGGCGCAGCCTATGAGATCCCCGAGATCGCCCTGCGCGCCACCCTGATGTACTCTTCGAGCTACAAATATGACGGGCTGTCGGGAACCGTCGACACGACCGGCTTCAGGGGCGCCTTTCCAGCGGATCTGATTCCCGGCTCTACCGGCGTGTACCCAGTCTCGGCGTCGGCTGAGATACCTCAGGCTCTGGAATTCAAGCTGCAGAGCGGTATAGCTCCTGGCTGGCTGGCCTTTGGTTCCATCCGCTGGCAGGAGTGGAGCAAGCTTGGCGTCATTGCCATCAATGGCGTGCGCAGTCCGGTAACCGGTTTGCCCTCGCCCGTTTCATTCGACCTGCTTTATCGCGACGGCTGGACGGTCACGGGCGGTATCGGGCACAAGTTCACCGATCAATTGTCGGGCGTGGTTTCGCTGACCTGGGATCGCGGCACCTCGACGACCTCCGGCTATCAGTCGGATACCTGGGCCGTTGCCAGCGGCGTCTCCTATTCGCCGAACGACCAGATCGAGGTCAGGCTCGGCGGCTCGATCGGTGTGCTGACGAGCGGGTCATCGACTTTCAGCGGTGTCGGCGACGTGGCAAATGCCGTTACCTATACCTACGGCAACGACCTGCTTCTCGCTGGTTCGGCTTCCGTCAAGATCAAGTTCTAACTATTAAATTTTAAACGACAAAACGGCCGGGCGTTGCCCGGCCGTTTTGTTCGGTGCGTCATCCGGCATTCGGCCAATGCAACAAATTGCCCCCATGATGTTCGCTCCGATAATTGTGACGTTTTGGCAACAGTTTCTGAACAACCCTCGCGCCACCCGGCCGCCCGGGAACATTGCCTATTTCCCGCCATAAACCCGGCGCACCTCGAACTTGTCTCGGGACATGCGCCAAAAGGCTAGGCGAAGAGGCAGGCCGCACTGCCCGCGGCAAGGACGAGTATGGACGCCAGAGCGATCTCCAAGGCCAAGCTGCCGAGCCGCCACGTGACCGTTGGTCCCGAGCGGGCGCCGCATCGCTCCTACCTCTATGCGATGGGGCTGTCGGCGGCCGAGATCGCGCAGCCTCTGGTCGGTGTCGCCAGCTGCTGGAACGAGGCCGCGCCCTGCAACATCTCGCTGATGCGCCAGGCACAAGTGGTCAAGAAGGGCGTGGCGGCCGCCAACGGCACGCCACGCGAATTCTGCACCATCACCGTCACCGACGGCATCGCCATGGGTCATCAGGGCATGAAGTCGTCGCTGGTGTCGCGCGAGGTCATCGCCGACTCGGTCGAGCTCACCATGCGCGGCCATTGCTACGATGCGCTGGTTGGATTGGCCGGTTGCGACAAGTCGCTGCCCGGCATGATGATGGCCATGGTGCGCCTCAACGTACCGTCGATCTTCATCTATGGCGGCTCGATCCTGCCCGGCAGCTACCGTGGCCGGCAGATCACCGTGCAGGACGTGTTCGAGGCGGTCGGCCAGCATTCGGTCGGCACGATCGGCGACGCCGAGCTGCTCGAGATCGAGCAAGCCGCCTGTCCGTCGGCCGGCTCCTGCGGCGCCCAGTTCACCGCCAATACCATGGCCACCGTCGCTGAGGCGATCGGCCTGGCGCTGCCCTATTCCTGCGGCGCGCCGGCACCCTACGAGATGCGCGACCGCTTCAATTTCGCTTCCGGCGAAAAGATCATGGAGCTGATCGCAAGGAACATCCGCCCGCGCGACATCGTTACTATAGAAGCGTTGGAAAATGCCGCGACTGTGGTCTCGGCCACCGGCGGCTCGACCAACGCGGCGCTGCATCTGCCGGCGATCGCGCACGAGGCCGGGATAAAGTTCGATCTTTTCGACGTGGCCAAGATATTCGAGAAAACACCCTACATCGCCGACCTCAAGCCGGGCGGCAAATACGTCGCCAAGGACATGTTCGAGGCCGGCGGCATTCCGCTCTTGATGAAGACGCTGCTCGACCATGGCTATCTTCATGGCGATTGCCTGACGGTGACCGGCCGCACTTTGGCCGAAAATATGGAACATGTTTCCTGGAATGACAGCCAGGATGTGGTCCGTCCCGCCAATAGGCCGATTACCCAGACCGGCGGGGTCGTGGGCTTGAAGGGTAACCTTGCCCCCGAAGGCGCGATCGTGAAGGTCGCAGGCATGGCGGAACTCAAATTCTCGGGTCCGGCACGCTGCTTCGATTCGGAAGAGGAATGTTTCGAGGCTGTTACGCACCGTAACTATAGCGAAGGCGAGGTTCTCGTCATCCGTTACGAGGGTCCGCGCGGCGGCCCGGGCATGCGCGAAATGCTGTCGACGACGGCGGCTCTCTACGGCCAGGGCATGGGCGGCAAGGTGGCGCTCATCACCGACGGGCGTTTTTCGGGCGCGACGCGCGGTTTCTGCATCGGCCATGTCGGGCCGGAAGCGGCAGTGGGTGGCCCGATCGGGCTGCTTAGGGATGGCGACTTGATCTCGATCGATGCGGTGAACGGCACGATCGAGGTTGCATTGTCTAAAGCCGAATTGGCTGCGAGGGCAAAGGCATGGAAGGCGCGCACGACCGACTATCAGTCGGGCGCGATCTGGAAATACGCACAGACGGTCGGATCTGCCCGCGACGGCGCGGTCACCCATCCCGGCGGTGCCAAAGAAACACACTGCTATGCGGACATCTGAGTTGTTGAGGTCGTCTGTCCTTTCGGCACTGGTTGCGCTCGCCACGTTTGGCGCGACCTTGGGCGCCGTCGGCCAGGCCATGGCCTTCGACGACAAGGTGTTCGACGACAAGACCGGCGTGAAGCCGCAGTCGAGCCCGTGGGCGGTGTTCCAGTTTGGCTTTTCCGCCTACAAGAACGGCCATAAGGAGCAGGCCGCGGAAGCCTATAAATATGCCGCCGAGAACGGCCAGATCGGCGCCACCTGGAAGCTTGCGCGCATGTATGCCGAAGGCGATGGCGTGGCGCGAGACGACTACGCGGCATTCAAGTTCTTCTCAGAGATCGTCGACCAGGATGTCGAGCCCGGTTCGCCCGAGGAAAGCTATGTTTCGGACGCGCTGGTGGCGCTTGGCGACTATCTGAGGAAGGGCATTCCCGGCAGCCCCGTCGAGGAGAACGAGGTGGCGGCCCAGGAATATTACATGCGCGCCGCCGCCAACTACCGCAACCCGAACGCCCAGTTCGAGATGGGCCAGATGTTCCTCAAGGGTGAGGGCGGCGTCAAGGCCAGCGTCAAGCAGGCCGGACGCTGGTTCCAGCTGGCGGCCGAAAAGGGCCATGCGGGCGCGCAGGCGACGCTCGGCAACCTGCTTTTCCAAAGCGGCAAGATCGTGCGGGGGCTGGCGATGATGACCGCGGCGCTCGAACGGGCCTCACCCGCCGACCAGCCATGGATCCGCGGCATGCAGGAAGAAGCGTTTGCGGCCGCCGGCGAAGCCGACCGCCGCACCGCGATCTCGCTGGCCGACGACATCCTCACCAAGGGTGGCGGCGACCAATAGGTCGGCAGAATTTCCGTTTTAGATCAATTGTCGGTCGGTTCCGCCGGCATGCCGCTGGGCGCCGGTGTTGAGATCGGCGTGCCCTGCAGATGTGGGGCCAGCGTGTTCTCCGGGCAGCCATCCCGCTGCTTGGTCCAGGACGTGTTGTTGAGCACCATCTCGCAACGGGCGAGGTAGCTTTGGCCGGCAAGCGTCAGGCAGGCGACCCGGCCGATCTGGAATGATTTGCCGTTAGCCAGGCACTCTGCATCGGCAAAAGCCGGCGTCGCCACCGCCATCGCAAGCGCGCAGCCGATCGGGCAGAGTGCAAATCGAGTAGTCATGGAAACCCCAGCCACCATGATGATTTCTCATCAAGCGCGCGATTTGTGGCGATAAGAGGTCAACTATCAATGTGCCGCCGGACAGCAGCTCCGGTCAGGCCGGCTGCAGCGCCAGATCGATCGCCACCGGCACGTGGTCGGAGGGCTTTTCCCAGGCGCGCACCTGTTTTTCGATCGAAGCCGAGGAAAACCAGTTGGCGGCTTCGGGCGACAGAAGCAGGTGGTCGATGCGGATGCCGTTGTTCTTCTGCCAGGCGCCGGCCTGATAGTCCCAGAACGTAAAAATGTCCGGGGCGTCGGTGACGGCACGCACGGCTTCGGTGAAGCCGAGATTCTTCAGCCGCCGGAACGCCTGCCGCGTCGCGGGCTGGAACAGCGCATCGCTTAGCCAGTTTTCCGGATACTTCGCGTCGATCGGCTCGGGAATGACATTGTAGTCGCCGGCCAGGACCAGCGGCTCTTCCAGAGCAAGCCGCTCCTCGGCCCAGCGCTCAAGTCGCGCCATCCAGGAAAGCTTGTAGGAGAACTTCTTCTCGTCGTCGATCGGGTTGCCGTTCGGCAGATAGATCGAGGCAACGCGCAAGGCGCCCTTGTCGGTCGAGAACACGCCCTCGATGAAACGCGCCTGCTCGTCGGCATCGTCGCCCGGCAAGCCGCGATTGACCTCGTCGAAACGCAGCTTCGACAGGATGGCGACGCCGTTGAAGCCTTTTTGGCCGTAAGTCTCGACATTGTAGCCGAGCGCCTCGATCTCGGTGCGAGGAAACTGCTCGTCGACCGTCTTGATCTCCTGCAGGCAGGCGATGTCGGGCGCGCTTTCCGTCAGCCAATGGGTCAAATTGCCGATGCGGGCGCGAACGCCGTTGATGTTCCAGGTGACGATTTTCATGACGGCCTCGATAGGCTGGTGGTCCGGAGACTAGCGATCCGGTGGATGACGTTCGACAAGGCCGATCGTATTGCCTGCCGGGTCCTTTAGGAAGGCCATCCATTCGCTTTCCCCCGCCTGGCCGAACAGGCCTTCGGTGTCGCGATCGACGAGCGCCGGCGGCGCGGTGAAGGGAACGCCGGCGGCCTTGGCCGAAGCGTGGAACTCTTCGAGGCCCGAGATGTCGAGATAGACGGTGCCGGCGGGCAGGCCGTCGGTGAAAAGCAGGCGCACGTCACCGGCCATGATAAAGGCGATGCCCGGCGGATCGAAACGCGCATGCAGGTTCATGCCGAGCACCTCGCGCCAGAACGCCAGCGTCGCATCAAGGTCGCGCCCGGCGGAAAGCGCGACCTGACGGACCGCGCCGATGTCGGGCATTTCTAGATCGAGAAGCTGGTGCCGCAGCCGCAGGAGGCGACCGCATTGGGGTTTCTGATCTGGAACGACTGGCCCATCAGATCGTCGACGAAATCGATCACCGAGCCGCCCATATAGACCAGTGACAGGTCGTCGATCAGCACGGTGGCGCCGTCCTTTTCGATGGCGACGTCGTCGTCATTGCGCCTGTCGACCAGATCGAACTTGTAGGAGAAGCCGGAACAGCCGCCGCCCTCGACCGAAACGCGCACGGCCGTCTTACCGGCTTCGCTCGCTACAATCTTGGCGATCCGCCTGGCGGCGGCGTCGGTCATCTCGACTTTCATGGCGGTCTTGGCATCAGCGCCCATGGGCGTCACCTTGCATTCGGTTTCGTATGATAGGTATGAAGCGCGACGGGGCAAGTCAACTGTGGCATACGCTATGACCAACGAGTTGGGCGACATCGGATTCGGCTATCGGCCGCGCGCGGCCTATGCCAGCGACCCGGCGAAGTCGCGCGGGCGGCTGTTCGACGAGGTGGAAAGCCCGACGCGCACGCCGTTCCAGCGCGACCGCGACCGCATCATCCATTCGACGGCGTTCCGCCGGCTGAAGCACAAGACGCAAGTGTTCGTCGCACATGAAGGCGACCATTACCGCACGAGGCTGACGCATTCGATCGAGGTCGCGCAAATCGCACGCGCTCTGGCGCGGGCGCTGCGCGGCGACGAGGACCTGGCCGAGGCGGTGGCCCTGGTGCACGACTTCGGCCACACGCCCTTCGGCCATACCGGCGAGGACGCGCTGAACGAGAAGATGGCCGCCTGGGGCGGCTTCGACCACAATGCGCAGTCGCTGCGTGTGGTGACGCGGCTGGAGCGGCGCTATGCCGAGTTCGATGGGCTGAACCTCACCTGGGAAACGCTGGAGGGGCTGGTCAAGCACAATGGCCCGCTGACCGATGCCAAGGGGAAAGGGCTGAAGGGACCGGTGCCGCAGGCTATCCGCGACTATTCCGAACTGCACGACCTCGAGCTCGACCGCTTCGCTGGTATCGAGGCGCAGTGTGCGGCGATTGCCGACGACATCGCCTACAACACCCACGACATCGATGACGGCTTGAGGGCAGGGCTGTTGACGCTGGATATGCTGGAGGGCGTCTCGCTGCCGGGATCGATCCTCAAGGGCGTGCGTCAGCGCTATCCGGCGCTCGATGACGTACGCACCGGCCACGAGCTGATGCGCCGGCAGATCACCATCATGGTCGAGGACGTGATCGTCTCGACGACGGCCAATCTGGCGCGCATCCAGCCCGACAGCGCCGAAGCGGTAAGGGCGGCCGGCGAGCCGATGGTGAGCTTCTCCGCCGAGACGGCCGTATTGGAAAAGGAGCTGAAGGCCTTTCTCTACAAGCACCTCTACCGGCATGCGGAGGTCATGCGGGTGCGCGCCGATGCCGACCAGATCGTCAGGGACCTGTTCGACGTCTATTTCGCCGATCCGCGCGCTATGCCGGATGGCTGGCGCGAAGGGCTCGACCGGGCAGAGGACCGCGCCAAGGCGCGCAGTGTTGCCGATTTCCTGGCCGGCATGACGGACACTTATGCACTCAAGGAACACAGGCGTTTGTTTGACCATACGCCGGATTTGAGCTAGGGCGGGCGCGATTTTGCCGGCCAACGAGCCGGATTCCTGCAAAACCGTCAGAGCCACAGCAATGAACATCTTCGCCGATTTCAACGCGCGAATCATAAAGGCCGTCGAAGCGCTTGATTTGAAAGACAAGGATGGCGTGTCGCCGGACCTGTCGCGCATCGCCGTCGAGCCGCCGCGCGATGCCAGCCATGGCGATCTCGCGACCAACGCAGCCATGGTGTTGGCCAAGCCGACCGGCCAGAACCCGCGCGCGCTGGCCGAAAGGCTGGCCGAGGCGCTGCGCGCCGACGAGGATATCGCGGCCGCCGAGATCGCCGGCCCGGGCTTCGTCAATCTCAGGCTCAAGGACGGCTTCTGGCAGGCGCATCTGACGGCGATGCTCGGCGAAGGCCGCAACTATGGCCGCTCGACTATCGGCGGCGGCAAGAAAACCAATGTCGAATATGTCTCGGCCAACCCGACCGGCCCGATGCATGTCGGCCATTGCCGGGGTGCTGTAGTCGGCGACGCGCTGGCCAATCTGATGGCCTTCGCCGGTTACGACGTGACCAAGGAATACGTCATCAACGATGCCGGTTCGCAGATCGACGTGCTCGGACGCTCGGTCATGCTGCGCTACCGCGGAGCGCTCGGCGATGAGATCGGCGACATTCCGGCCGGGCTTTATCCAGGCGACTATCTGATCCCCGTTGGTCAGGCGCTGGCCAGCGAATTCGGCCGCTCCCTGCTGCAGATGCCGGACGAAGAGGCGCTTGCCATCGTCAAGGACAGAACGATCGATGCGATGATGGCGATGATCCGCGAGGATCTGGCGCTGCTCAACGTGCATCACGACGTCTTTTTCTCAGAGCGCACATTGCATGCCAACAATGCCAAGAAGATTCGCTCGGCGATCAACGACCTGACGCTGAAGGGCCACATCTACAAGGGCAAGCTGCCGCCGCCCAAGGGCGAGAAGCCGGACGACTGGGAGGATCGCGAGCAGACGCTGTTCCGCTCGACCGCGGTCGGCGACGACATGGACCGGGCGCTGGTCAAGTCGGACGGCACCTTCACCTATTTCGCCGCCGATGTCGCCTACCTCAAGGACAAGGTCGATCGCGGCTTCGTCGACCTGATCTATGTGCTTGGCGCCGATCATGGCGGCTACGTGAAACGGCTGGAAGCGCTTGCCCGGGCGATTGCCGGCGACGAGGTCAAGCTTACCGTGCTGCTTTGCCAGTTGGTGAGGCTGTTTCGCGCCGGCGAGCCGGTACGTATGTCGAAGCGGTCGGGCGAGTTCGTGACCTTGCGCGAAGTGGTGGAGGAGGTCGGCCGCGACCCGATCCGCTTCATGATGCTCTACCGCAAGAACGACGCGCCGCTCGACTTCGACTTCGCCAAGGTGACCGAGCAGTCGAAGGACAATCCGGTGTTCTATGTGCAGTATGCCTCGGCGCGCTGCCATTCGGTATTCCGGCAGGCGAGCGAGCAATTGGGCGAGGCCATGTTCGACCGCAACCAGCTGGCCGCCGAAGTGGCTTTGCTGACCGATGAGGGGGAGATCGGCCTGATCAGGAAGCTCGCCGAATATCCTCGGCTGATCGAAGCCGCGGCGCTCGCGCTCGAGCCCCACCGGCTGGCATTTTACCTCTACGAACTCGCTTCCAGCTTCCACGGACACTGGAACCGGGGCACCGATAATCCCGACTTACGTTTTGTTAAGGTTAACGACCGACAATTGACGCATGCCAGACTAGGGCTGGTGCAGGCTGTTTCGGACGTTTTGACGTCCGGCCTGACGCTGATCGGAGCCAATGCGCCCACCGAAATGCGTTAGGTTTGAGTAAAAAACCTGTCACCTTTTGCCCACATTGCGCTGGTAAGGGCCAACCCTACGCGACGTCCATGGCGTCCGAATGAGTGCGAGTTCGGGAACAATAATGGCAGACAGAACCCAGCTGAGAGCAGCCGACCACAACGACATCGCCAACGATGATCCGTTCGCGGAACTGACCAGGATCATGGGGTTCGACCCGCGCCAGCCGGTCAAACCGCAAACGCCGGCCCAGCCGAAAACCGCTGCCGCCGAACCGTCGGTGGACGAGGCCGATTTCGACATCGATCTCGAGAAGGAGTTGATGGGCGAGTTCGGCGCCGATGCCAATGACAATGCTTCCCCTGCCGAGCTTCGCGAGCCGACACCCGAACCGGCCGCCGCCGACGAAATGGAGGACGCGCTTGCTGCCTCGTTCGAACAGGATTTCGCGTTCGACGACAGTGCGGCGGACGATGCTGCTCCCGTTGCGGCCGCTCCTGTTGCCGCCGACGAAATTGCCTCCGCCCCCGAAAGGGCGTTCGCTCCCGCCGTCGAGCCGGAGTTCGACGACGAGTTCGATAACGCCGTCGCCGGCTCGCTCGAAGACGTGTCGCCGTTCGAGGACGACCTTTCGAGTGACGACGAACTTGCCGCCTCTGTCGACCAGGATTTTCGGCACGACGACGATGTGACGGCCAAGATCGCGGTGACCGGCGAGGATGATCCCAGGGCCGCAGCCGAGGCGATCGAGCCGGTCGACGAGCCCGCCTTCGACCCCGCCTTGGACGATGAGTTCGACAACGCCGTGGCAAGTTCGCTCGAAGACGAGCTGATGC
This sequence comes from Mesorhizobium sp. M0145, assembly GCF_040322355.1. Lineage (NCBI taxonomy): Bacteria > Pseudomonadati > Pseudomonadota > Alphaproteobacteria > Hyphomicrobiales > Phyllobacteriaceae > Mesorhizobium > Mesorhizobium sp. M0145. Next base: position 85,718 of record NZ_JAMYTK010000005.1, on the reverse strand, counting down.
TCGAAGAGCATGAGCCGATGGAGCAGGCGGCTGCCGTTGAAACCGCCGCGCAAGCGGCCGCGCCTGCGTTCGATGACGAGTTCGACGATGCCGTTGCAAGCTCGCTCGAAGGCGAGCTGATGTTCGACCAGCAGGAGCCGGCGGAAAACGTCTCCGCTCCGGCATCGCCGGTTGAAGCGGTTTCGGCCGATGAGGATCTTGCCGGCCATTTCGATGATGCCATGGCCGATGTCGACATGGACTTCGACGTCCGTCCGAACGAGCCTGCCGACATCGAAGAACCAGAGTTTATCGAAGAGCTGTCGATCGAAGAGCCAGAGGCCGCCCGGCTTTCCGGCACGGCCGCTGAAGCGGCGTTCGACGACGATTTCGATCTGAGCTTCGACGATGCGCCTGCCGAGGACGCCGAAGAGCCCGTGGCGCAGGTTGCGGCCGAACCGGCGCCGCCGGCCGCTGTCGTCGCGACGGCTCCAGTGGCCGAGGAACGCAGCCTGGAAGACGAACTGAACGCGCTGCTGGGTGCGATGAGCACACGGCCGGCACAAGCGGTCAACGAACCTCAGACAAGCCAGCAGTCTGCCCAGCAGCCTGCCCAGAAACCCGTGATGGCTGCTCAGCAGCCCGTCGCGCCGGTAGTTCAGAAGCCAGCCGTGGCTGCTGAACAGCCCGTGGCGGCGGCTGAGGACGTCGCCAACGAACCGGTGCATGCTGTCGACGAGCTGGATTGGGAACTCGACGAGCACGAGCCCGCCGAGCCGCAGCAGTCCAGTGCCGCCGATGACGCCGATCTTGGCAGTGTCCTCCTCGATGAGCTTGAAGGCGAGGATTTCGGTGTCGAAGCCGCTGCCGGACGCGCGGATGATCTCGACAGCGATGCGCTCGATGCCGACTTCGCCAGGAATATCGGCCTGGATCACGACTCGGCCGACAAGAGTGCGGCAGCTGCTGCCGAGGAAGACCCGCTCGATGCGCTGAACTGGCTGACAACACGCGCCACACCGCCCGAGCCGGCCCGCTCGTGGAGCCGCGTGACACCGGTCGCACAGCCTCAGCCCGCTTTTGCAAGCCAGCCGGTGGCTTCGGCGCGTCCGGCACCACCGCCGCAGCCGGCCGCAACGCCGTCCTATCGGGCCGCACCGGTCGAAGAGAGGCCGTCCTATGAAGATCGGCCCGCCTACACGGAAGCTGCACCAACCTCGCATCAACAGCCTTCCGCCTATGACGAGATGCCCGATGTCGAGACGGTCGACGTGCCCGAGCGCGTGGTGGCGCTGGCGGACGATCTCGACATTCCGGAGCTCAACTTCGACGATGACGAGCCGGTGGCGCCCGCCTACGACGATCTCGATGCCGATTTTGCCAGCCTTCTCACCGAAATGAATGCAACTGACATCGCGCCTGCCCCGGTGCGCAGTGCTGGCTATGACGATGAATACGATGCCGGCTTCGCGTCTGGCTACAAGCAAGATCGTAGCGAGACGCGCGCCTATGGCGCCAAGCCTGCGGAAGCCCCCGTCAGCGCGGCGGCCGCTTCCTATGCCGATGCAGCGGACGGTTTCGATCTGGGCCCATTGCCCGGTGGCCAGCCGGTTTCGCAGGCCGACGATTTCACCTTCGATGAGCTCGACTACGATCCCGAACTGGACGAGGAGATGTCGGTTCCGGGCCTTGCCGAACGCGGGGCCGAAAGGCAGCCGCGCAGGCGCGGGCTGCTGATAGGAGCGGTGGTCGGCGCCGTGGCGATCGCCGGAGGCCTTGGCGCCTTTGCGTTGACCCTCGGCGGCAAGAGCGGCGGCGATGCGCCGGTTATCGTCAAGGCCGACAACAGGCCGATCAAGATCAAGCCGGAAAATCCAGGCGGCACCGTCGTGCCGAACCAGGACAACAAGGTTTATGACGCTGTGGTCAAGGGCGCCAAGCCCGCCGAGCCGGTTCAGCAGAAGCTGGTCACCAACACCGAAGAGCCCGTGGACCTGAAAGCCAACGAACCGGAGAGCCGCGTCGTCGATCTTTCGCCCAATGACCCCGATGCCGCGGACGATATCGACGCGCCCGGCACCGAGGCGTCTGATAGCAATGCGTCTGGCACCAACGCGCGTGACACCAGCGCGCCTGACACCAATGCGCTTGGCGCCAATGCGGCTGGCGCTACCGAAACCGTCGCCGCACCGGCACCCAAGTCCGAGGATCGCATCGCGCAGGTTCTGCAGGAGGCCGAGAAGGGTGCAACCCCCGAGATCGTCGCCGTTGCGCCGCGCAAGGTACGGACCATGGTCGTGAAACCTGACGGTTCGCTGGTGGCGCGCGAGGATCCGGCGCCTGCCGCCCCGCAGATGGCTGCTGCCGAGCCGGCCGATCCGGCGCCGCAGCACGTCGCTCCGTCGGCCCAGGCCGACGCCGCCGCGCAGACCGGCACCGTGCCCCTGATCGACCAAATCACAAGTGATCCGAAGATTGGCGACCAGCCGAGTGGCGACCAGGCGAGCGGCGATCAGGCCGAAACCTCCAAGCTGCAGCCGGCGCCCAAGCCCGACACAAAGGCTGAAGCTAAGCCGTCAGCCAGCAAGCAGTCCGCCAGCACCCCGGCCACGGTTCCGGTGGCGCCGCAGCGTCCGTCCGACCAACCGGTCGATGTGGTTGGCGAGGTCAAGCCCGATCAGGTTGCTTCCATCGATCCGGCCGCGGCCGGGGCTGGTTCGTGGTCGATACAGATCGCTTCGCAGCCGACAGTCGAAAGCGCCCAGGCGACTTACCAGGATCTGCAGCGCCGCTACGGCAGCGTGCTTTCCGGCCGCACCGCCAACATCGTCAAGGCCGAGATCGCCGGCAAGGGCACCTTCTACCGCGTCCGCGTTCCGGCGCAGTCTCGCAACGAGGCGATCAAACTGTGCACCAGCTACAAGGCTGCCGGCGGCAATTGCTTCGTGTCCCACTAGGCACCAAAACCTCTCGAAAAGTCGGCGTCCGCGCCGGCTTTTTTGCGTGAACGGAAACCTCTGAAGGCAATTGCGGGCGATTCCCTTTGTCGGCGCGAAGCTCTAAACTGTTCCGCATGACCGAATCAAAATCCATGATCCTCGGCTGCGCCGGGAAATCACTGACCCGCGACGAGATCCGTTTCTATCGCAACGAATGCCCGTGGGGCTTCATCCTGTTTGCGCGCAATATCGGCGAGACCGAGCAGATCCGCGATCTGGTGGCCGCCATGCGCGACTGCGTCGGGCGTGCGGATGCGCCGGTGTTCATCGACCAGGAGGGCGGCCGGGTGCAGCGCCTACGGCCGCCGCTGGCGCCGAACTATCCGGCTGCCGGTGCACTCGGCGCCTTGTGGCGCGACGACCATGACGCCGGCACCCGTGCCGCATGGCTGATGGCGCGGCTGCATGCCTTCGACCTGCTGCGCTACGGCATCACGGCGGATTGCCTGCCGGTGCTCGACGTGCCCATCGAGGGCGCCAGCGACGTCATCGGCGCGCGCGCCTATGGCAAGGAGCCGCGCGCCGTCATCGAATTGGGTCGCGCCGCGGCGGAAGGCCTGATGGCGGGCGGCGTGCTGCCGGTGATGAAGCATATTCCCGGTCATGGAAGGGCCTTCGCCGATACGCATTTCGAACTGCCGACCGTCGACGCCTCGATCGGCGACTTGCAGCGGCATGATTTTGCCCCGTTCAGGGAGCTCAACCATTTGCCGATAGCGATGACGGCGCATGTCGTCTATAGCGCGATCGACCCGAAGAACCCGGCCACGACTTCCGGCAAGGTCATCGAAAAGATCATCCGCGACGAAATCGGCTTCGACGGGCTGTTGATGAGCGACGACACCTCGATGAAGGCACTTTCTGGGGATTTCCCGTCAAAGGCGGCCGCTATCCTTGCGGCGGGCTGCGATCTGGTCCTTCACTGCAACGGCGTGTTCGAGGAGATGGCCGGCATTGCATCGCGCACGACCGGGCTTGAAGGCAAGTCGTTTGAGCGCGCGGAGCGGGCGCTGACCTATATCAGGAACCGCGACGTGGCGGACGAGACCGAGATTCGGGCCGAATTTGCCAGTTATTTCGACGCGGTGGCCTAGCATCAAAGGAAGCGAAGTGGCGGAAACATTGGACCTGAAGGCCGGCAAGGCCGCACCGATGGACCGCTTGTGGGCCGAGAACGACGATTCCCGGCTGACCGGCGATCCGGCGTTGGTCGTCGATGTGGCCGGTTTCGAAGGTCCGCTCGATCTTCTGCTGCATCTTGCCCGCAATCAGAAGGTCGACCTGTCGCGCATCTCGATCCTGGCGCTGGCCGAACAGTATCTGGCGTTCGTCGAGAAGGTGAGGGCGCTGAGGCTGGAGCTTGCCGCCGACTACCTGGTGATGGCGGCATGGCTGGCCTTCCTCAAGTCGAAGCTCCTGATCCCCAAGCAGCCCGGCGACGAAGGCGAAAGCGGCGAGGAACTGGCGGCGGTGCTGCAGTTCCGGCTGAAGCGGCTGGAGGCGATGCGCGACGCGGCGGCACGGCTGGTCAACCGCAACCGGCTCGGACGCGACGTGTTTGCACGCGGCATGCCGGAAATGGTCATCGTCGAGAAGCGCAATGCCTATTCGGCCTCGCTCTACGACCTGTTGACCGCCTATGCCCAGCAGCGCCAGAAGCAGGCAATAACCCATGTGACGATCGCCAGGCGCGGCGTGTGGTCGCTCAAGGATGCGCGCGACGTGCTGACCAGGCTGATCGGGTCGCTGCGCGACTGGACGGCGCTCGACAGTTTCCTGGTCGAATATCTGGCCGGCCCGGAAGAGCGGCGCACCGCGGTTGCCAGCTCGTTTGCGGCGACGCTGGAACTGGTGCGCGAAGGCAAGATGGAAATGCGGCAGGACCAGGTGTTCGCGCCGCTTTATCTGCGCGGCCGCGCCGCGGCCATCAAGATAGTCGAGGTGACACCATGAGCGAACGCGCCAACGCTTCGGTCATTCCGTTCAAGGTCGACGACGACGCCGAGCAAGGCGCGGTCGCCGAAAACCCGGCACAAAATCAGGGGCAGAATTTGTCGCGGAATCCTGGCGAGCGGCTGCATATGGCGGAGGCCGTACGGATGGCCGAGGCGATCGTATTCGCCAGCGCCGAGCCGGTCAGCGAAAAACAGCTCACTTCGCGACTGCCCGACGGCATCAACATTGCCGCGGCGATGGCCGACCTGCAGCAGATCTATGCGCGGCGCGGCGTCAATTTGGTGCGCGTCGGCGATGCCTGGGCGTTTCGCACCGCCGGCGACCTTGCGTTCCTGATGAGCCGTGACACGGTGCAGCAGCGCAAACTGTCCCGCGCTGCCCTCGAAGTGCTGGCGATCATCGCCTACCACCAGCCGGTAACGCGCGCCGAGATCGAGGACATCCGCGGCGTCGAGACCTCAAAGGGGACGCTCGACACGCTGATGGAGACCGAATGGGTGAGGATGCGCGGCCGGCGCCGCACGCCCGGCCGTCCCGTCACCTACGGCACGACCGACATTTTCCTCGACCATTTCGCGCTGGAGGAGATCCGCGATCTCCCCGGCATGGAGGAATTGAAAGGTGCCGGGCTGCTGTCCGGCCGCATGCCGTCGAATTTCTCGGTGCCGCTGCCGCCGGCCGACCCCGATGCGCTCACCGACGACGAGGATCCGCTGACCGACATCGACCTCGAAGAACTCGGCCTTTTGACGCCGCGCGTCACGGAAGATTGAGCCGAGCGCCATCTTAAAGCCACAGGCAGGATGGAACTGCGCCGATTGGTAGCGGGCCGCCGTGCCGAAAGTGCGTGACTTCGGCCACTCATTCATGAACTCTGTCGCAGTTCTGTTTGAATCCGAACCCGAAAGCGCATAGATCAGCGTCTGGGAAACCGTTCGAGAGAGATTTGCTATGGGTTCATTTTCGATTTGGCACTGGATGATCGTTCTGGTGATCGTGCTGCTGGTCTTCGGCCGCGGCAAGATCCCCGAGCTGATGGGCGACATGGCCAAGGGCATCAAGAGCTTCAAGAAGGGCATGGCGGACGACGACGCTGCCGAGGACAAGCGTACCGTCGAACACCGTTCCGACGAAACCGTTTCGGTACCGAAGGAAAAGGCCAGCAAAAGCTGAGCCCAAAACTTTAGTCGGCCAAAACTTGAGTCGGAACGTATAGCCATGTTCGAAGTCGGCTGGACCGAGATGCTGGTGATCGCGATCGTCATGATCGTGGTCGTCGGGCCCAAGGATTTGCCCAACATGCTGCGCACCTTCGGCCGCACAACGGCGAAGCTGCGCGCCATGGCTTCCGATTTCCAGCGGCAGTTCAACGATGCGTTGAAGGAAGCCGAGCTCGACGACGTCAAGAAGTCGGTCGATTCGCTGAGAAGCCTCAATCCGGCAGCCGAGATCAGGAAGCAGCTCAATCCCTTCGAGCAGGCCGCCGCCGACGTCCGTTCCGGCGTCGACGCAGTGATGAAACCCAAGCCGGCCGTCGATGCCGCCGCTTCGACAGAGCAGACAGCCGAGCCGCTGAAGAACGGCGCAACGACGATGCCGGGCGTCAGCCCGCCGGAGCCGACGCCGGCCACGTCGATCTTTCCGGCGATGACGGACGAGTCCGTCGTAGCGCCGGCAGTGCAGGTGCAAACGGCTGCAGCGGCCGTGCCGAAAAAAGCACCTGCGGCAAAGAAGAAGCCAGCGCCCGCGAAAGCCGCGGCCGCCGCGCCGGCCAAGCCGGCAAAGACCGCTGCGCCGAAGGCTGCCGCAAAAGCTGAGCAAAAAGCGCAGTCGTCAGCGGCGAAGAAGCCGGCGTCAGCAACGAAGAAGCCGGCCGCCAGGAAAACGGCGGGAGCCGCCAAGTGAGCGTTTCGGACAAGGAAAAGGACGAGATAGAAAAATCGTCGGCTCCGCTGATGGAGCACCTGATCGAGTTGCGCCGGCGGCTGATCTGGTCGATTGGCGGTTTTTTTGTTGCCTTCCTGGTCTGCTTCTTTTTCGCCAAGCGGCTGTTCAACCTTCTGGTCATTCCGTTCAGATGGGCGACCCAATGGGCCGGGCTCGACCCGCACAAGGTCGAGCTGATCTATACGGCGCCACAGGAGTTCTTCTTTACCCAGGTCAAGCTCGCCATGTTCGGCGGCATGGTCATCGCCTTTCCGCTGATCGCCACGCAGATCTACAAATTCATCGCGCCCGGCCTCTACAAAAACGAGCGCAACGCCTTCCTGCCGTTCCTGATCGCCTCGCCAATCCTGTTCCTGATGGGCGCATCGCTGGTCTATTTCTTCTTCACGCCGATGGTGATGTGGTTCTTCCTCGCCATGCAGCAGACCGGCACCAACGACCAGGTGCAGATTTCGCTGCTGCCGAAAGTGTCCGAATATCTCAGCCTGATCATGACGCTGATCTTCTCCTTCGGCCTGGTGTTCCAGCTGCCGGTGGTGACAAGCCTGATGACGCGGGTCGGCATGCTGTCGTCCACGGCCCTGGCCGAGAAGCGCAAATGGGCGATCGTCATCGCCTTCGTGGTGGCGGCGGTGCTGACGCCGCCCGACCCGATGAGCCAGATCGGCCTCGCCATTCCGACGATCCTGCTCTACGAGGTCTCGATCTGGTCGGCCCGGCTGATCGAACGCAGCAAGGAGCGCGACCGTGTGGCCCGCGAAAAGCAGGACGCCACCGAAGAGGTGGCCGAAAAGCCGGCGGACGCGTCTTCGACGTAGGTTCGGTTGAAGCGGGCAGCATTTTTTTGCCGGCCATGGCAACTTTGTTCTTGCTTTGTGCCGGCAGCTATGCTACTAATTTAAGTATGGTGCCAATTGGCTCCAAAAACCCGCCTCTCGAGGCGGGTTTTTGTTTCCGGGGTTCTTTCGATCGAACGTTGCGCGTGCTGCCTACCTGAGGTCGGCGCGAAGGAACTCTGCCTTGACGTCTTGTATCGATGCGGTTTACGCCCTCTGGTCTTTGTTTTGGGCATTTCCTTGCCCCGAAACCGCCGTGCCGAGGACGAACAGACCATGCTTGACATCAAATGGATTCGCGACAACCCAAAGGCCCTTGTCGAAGCGCTGAAGAAGCGCTCGTGGTCGGCTGAGGATGCGCAGTCCACGGTCGACGACCTGATCGCCGCGGATGAGGCGCGGCGCGAGCATCTGACCGAGCTGCAGACCAGGCAGGAACGCCGCAACGCCGCATCGAAGGAGATCGGCAATGCCATGCGCTCGGGCGATGCAGCTCTTGCCGAAAGGCTGAAGGCCGAGGTCGGCGAGATCAAGGCCTTCATCCAGAATGGCGAGGCGCGCGAGCGCGAGCTCGACAAGGCGCTGAACGATGCGTTGGCAGTGCTGCCAAACGTGCCGTTCGACGACGTGCCGGTCGGCAAGGACGAGCACGACAACGTCGTCAAGCGCGTCGTCGGCGAGGTGCCGACGCGGCCGAACTGGGTGAAGGAGCATTTCGAGATCGGCGAAGCGCTCGGCATGATGGATTTCGAGCGGGCAGCACGGCTTTCCGGCTCGCGCTTCACCGTGCTCAAAAGCGGCCTGGCGCGGATGGAACGCGCGCTCGGCCAGTTCATGCTGGACCTGCACACCACCGAGCACGGCTATGTAGAGATCCAGCCGCCGTTGATGGTGCGCGACGAGGTGCTTTTCGGGACCGGGCAACTGCCGAAATTCGAGGAGGATTTATTCTTCGTTCGGCACGGGGACGGCAGGCTTGGCCTAATCCCAACCGCCGAAGTGCCGCTCACCAATCTCGTTCGCGACGAGATCACGCCGCACGAAAAACTGCCGCTGCGCTATACGGCGCTGACGCCGTGCTTCCGCTCCGAGGCGGGCTCGGCCGGGCGCGACACGCGCGGCATGCTGCGCCAGCACCAGTTCTACAAGGTCGAGCTGGTGTCGATCACCGACCAGGAGACTTCGGTTGCCGAGCATGAGCGCATGATCGAATGCGCCGAGGAGGTGCTGAAGCGGCTCGGCCTGCCGTTCCGCACCGTGACGCTGTGCACCGGCGACATGGGCTTTGGCGCGCGCAAGACCTACGACATCGAGGTCTGGCTGTCCGGCCAGAATGCCTATCGCGAGATATCGTCGTGCTCGGTATGCGGCGATTTCCAGGCGCGGCGCATGGACGCCCGCTACAAGGACAAAGACGGCAAGGGCAACCGCTTCGTCCACACGCTGAACGGTTCCGGCACCGCCGTCGGCCGCGCTCTCATTGCCGTCATCGAAAATTACCAGAACGAGGACGGCAGCGTAACCATTCCTGAAGCGCTTCGGCCTTACATGGGCGGTCTCGCAAAGATCGAATCATCGAAGTGACAAGCTTGTCGGCCCCGCGTTCCTTCGCGCCCCCCTCTGTCCTGCCGGACATCTCCCCCTCAAGGGGGGAGATTGCGCCGTCATCACAGCTTTCGCCAACTGTTGGCGTAGCAAGGAAGGCGGCGGCTACGGAATTGCCGATCTCCCCCCTTGAGGGGGAGATGTCAAGCGGTGGAAAAGAGGGCAGGACAGAGGGGGGTATCGTAGAGCGCTGCCGTCAATCCAATTCTGCAAAGGCGGTCTCATGCGCATCCTTCTGACCAACGACGACGGCATCCATGCCGAGGGCCTTGCATCACTCGAACGCATCGCGCGCACGCTGTCGGACGACGTCTGGGTGGTGGCACCGGAACAGGATCAGTCCGGCTATGCGCATTCGCTGTCGATCTCGGAGCCGCTGCGGCTCAGGAAAATCGGCGAAAAGCACTTTGCGGTGCGCGGAACGCCGACCGACTGTGTCATCATGGGCGTGAAGAAGATCCTGCCCGAAGCGCCTGACCTGATCCTGTCCGGCGTCAATTCCGGCGCCAACATCGCCGACGACGTCACCTATTCGGGCACGGTCGCCGGCGCCATGGAAGGCGCGCTGCTCGGCGTGCGATCGATCGCCATCAGCCAGGCCTATTCCTATGTCGGCGAGGACCGCGTCGTTCCCTACGAGACGACCGAAGCGCTGGCGCCGGCCCTGCTCGAAAAGCTCGTCGCCATGCCGTTGCCGGACGGCGTGCTGCTCAACGTCAATTTTCCGAACTGTGCGCCGGAAGAGATCGCCGGAACTGTAGTCACTTCGCAGGGCAAGCTGGTCCACAGCCTGTGGGTCGACGAGCGGCGCGACGGGCGCGGCCTGCCTTACTACTGGCTGCGCTTCGGCCGCGAGCCGGTCGAGGGCAAGCAAGGCACCGACCTCCATGCCTTGCGCAATCGGCTGGTGTCGGTGACGCCGCTGCAGCTCGATCTCACCGCGCATGAAATCCGCGATCAACTGGCCAAGGCGCTCGCATGAACTTGAACCACGCTGCAACGGTCGACGAGCGCGAAGGTTTCGCTGCCTTCCTGCTTCGTCTGCGCGGCAGGGGGACGGTGCCGAAGGCGCTGATCGCCGCCTTCGAGGCGACGCCGCGGCGCGGCTTTCTGTCTCCGCATTTCCACTCGATAGCCTGGTCGGACCGTATGCTGCCGATCGAATGCGGCGAGGCCATCGAAGGCGCCGACCTGCAGGCGGCGGTGATCGCGGCACTTGCCATCGAGCCGGGCAACCGGGTGCTCGAGATCGGCACCGGGTCCGGCTACACGGCGGCGGTGATGTCGCGGCTTGCCGCGCGGATCGTCACCATCGACCGTTACAAGACGCTGGCCGAACAGGCCCGGCAGCGGCTCGAGGCGCTCGCCATCGGCAATGTCATCGTGCGCCAGGCGGACGGTTCCAACGGGCTGGCCAACGAAGCGCCGTTCGACCGCATCGTCGCCTGGGCGGCCTTCGACAGCCTGCCGCGCTTTCTCCTCGACCAATTGTCGAGCGGCGGCATCGTCATCGCGCCGATCGGACCCGACGAAGGCGAGCAGGTGCTGGCCAAGCTGACCAAGGTCGGCAGCCGCTTCGAACGCGAGGATATCGGCCTGGTGCGCCTGCAGCCGATCCTGCACGGTGTCGCCGCGGTGATCTAGGCTGTGTCGATATTCAGGTTAGGCCGGCCTGCAAATGGCGGCTTCCTCCACTTCCGGCCTTCGCCGGCCGAAGCATTCATAAGAGGTCGCGGCAGTTAAGGCTATGGCCGGCGTAGGCCGGTGCTCACGTACCCAAAAGTACGCTCCGCTCCGGTTCTCGGAACCCACCATTTTCGGCTCGGCCTGACCTGAATCTCGACACACCCGGCGCTCGATCCTCGAATATTTTAAGAAAATTTGCGTCTGATTCTACAAGTTTAACCGACCGGTAACATTAACGCGCTTTAATCACACTCAGTTGTACCGGGTCTGTGCGGGTTAGTGCGATGCAATTCAGTGTTTTGAAGGCAAACGGACGCAATCTGGCGCGTGGCTGCGCCGTCCTCATGATCGCAGGCGCTGCGACGGGGTGTAGTTCCCAGGTGGCGCGGTTCAACAGCGTCGATGACGTGTTCACCGCCTCGACCAACAACCAGCGCGCCATCATCGACAAGCAGGATGCTGCCCAGCCCTATCCGGGCGATGTTGCGGCCGCGCCGATCGACGGCAGCCACACCCAGTCGGTCAGCCGCTCAAGCCTCGAACCGGTTACGGGACAGCAGTTGCCACCGCCGGCTCCCGCCCTGGCACCCGCAGCCCGTCCGGTGCGTACCGCTGCCGCGCCGACCCTGGCGCCTGCCGCTCCTCGTGTCGACAGGACGGCAACCGGCACCGTCGCTCCGGCGGCAAGGCCGTTCAAGAACGCCGAGCCCGACGCGCCGCGCATGGCGACGGCCGCCGGCGCACCGCATGCAACCGAGATCGTCGTCAAGGACGGCGAGACCATTTCCGGCCTGTCACGGCGCTACGGCGTGCCGGCCGATGCCATCATGAAAGTAAACGGGCTGAGCGCGACCAAGGGGCTGAAGACCGGCCAGAAGCTCGTCATCCCGGCCTATGCGTATTCGAGCAACGGCGCCACGCCGAAAGTCGCCGACGCCAAGCCCGCGAACGGCACCAGGCACGACCAGCCGGCCGACGCGCCGGAGAAGGTGGCCGTGCTGCCGCAGCAGCCGAAGCTCAGGGAAGGCAAGTCTGCCGCGCAGGTGGACGCCTCGGCTGCCGCAAGCCAGCCGAAGGATGGAAAGACCGCGCCCAAAGTGGCTTCGGCGACGGCCAAGCCAGCCGGTGCTGGCGGCACCTACACGGTTCAGCAAGGCGATACGCTGTCGGCCATCGCCAGAAAGACCGGCGTCGGCGTCGTCGCGTTGAAGCAGGCGAACGGCATGCAGGATGGACTGCTCAAGATCGGCCAGACCCTGAAAGTGCCGGCAGGCGGAACCGCTGTCGTCGCCAGTGCGAAGCCGGCAAAGGTCGATCCGGTGACGACGGCCACCACCCAGCCGCCTGCCAAGGCCACGCCGACGCAGACGCTCGCCTCCTACACGCCGCCAAAGAAGGACGCGAAAGTCATCCAGCAGGCCGAGGACGACGATGCGGTGGCGCCGGACGCAACGGGCATCGGCAAGATGCGCTGGCCGGTGCGCGGCCGCGTGATCTCAAGCTTCGGCGGCGGCAAGGACGGCGTCGACATTGCCGTGCCCGAGGGGACGCCGGTCAAGGCAGCTGAAAACGGCGTCGTCATCTATGCCGGTGACGGCCTCAAGGAATTCGGCAACACGGTGCTGGTGCGGCACGAAAACGGTCTGGTCACTGTCTACGGCCACGCCAGCTCGATCGAGGTGCAGCGCGGCCAAAAGGTCAAGCGCGGCCAGGAAATCGCCCTGTCCGGCATGAGCGGCACCACCGACTCGCCGAAACTGCATTTCGAAGTGCGCAAGAACTCGGCGCCGGTCGATCCTTCGACCTATCTCGAATAGAAGACGAAAGCGATTTGCGGGCCACTTGACCTTCAGCCCGCCGAGGAAGTCCGCTCCGCAAGGTGCGGGCTTCTTCTGCTGTTAGTCCTTGAGCGGCTAATCCTTCAGCGATTTGCCGAGCCGGCCTGCCAGATCCTGGGTGAACTGCCAGGCGACGCGGCCCGAACGGCTGCCGCGCGTCGTCGCCCATTCCAGCGCCTCGGCGCGCAGCGTCTCGGGATCGATGGCGAGATCGTGATGGCGGACATAGCCTTCGATCATGTCGAGATATTCGTCCTGCGAACATTTGTGGAAGCCAAGCCACAGGCCGAAACGGTCCGACAGCGAAACCTTTTCCTCGACCGCTTCGGACGGATTGATCGCCGTCGAGCGCTCATTGTCGATCATGTCGCGCGGCAACAGATGCCGCCGGTTCGAGGTGGCGTAGAAGATGACGTTGGCCGGGCGGCCCTCGACGCCGCCTTCAAGCGCTGCCTTCAGCGATTTATAGGACGTGTCGTCATGGTCGAATGACAGGTCGTCGCAAAACAGGATGAAGCGGAAGGGTGCCGCCTTCAGCAGTCCCATCAGCTTCGGCAGCGTGTCGATGTCTTCGCGATGGATCTCGATAAGCTTGAGCGGCAGGTCGAGCTTGGCCGAAGCGTTGACCGCGGCGTGCACCGCCTTGACCAGCGACGATTTGCCCATGCCGCGCGCGCCCCACAACAGCACGTTGTTGGCGGCGTAGCCGGAGGCGAAGCGCTCGGTGTTGTCGACCAATATGTCGCGGACGCGGTCGACGCCGCGGATCAGGCCGATGTCGACGCGGTTGACCTTGCGCACCGGTTCCAGATAGCCGGGATCGGCCTGCCAGACGAAGCAATCGGCCTCGCCGAGGTTGGTTTGCGGCACCGGCGGCGGGGCGAGGCGGGCGACCGCCTCGATCAGGCGGTCGAGCTTCTGGCTCAGGATATCGATGGTACTGTCGGTCATCTCTTGTCTTTTTTGTTTCGCTTTCAGGATGGTGCGGCAGGCCAACCTACCTGATTTCAGCGGTTTCGAAACTCGTCCCAAGCATTTGTTCGGGCATGATCTTTTGCGGAAACCGAGCGTCGCTTTTGGGGATCACCCTCTAACACGGCTCACCAGGCTGGAAAAGCAGCCGATTTGCCCGGCCGCGCAGTTGCATTGGCAACGTTACCGACTATATTCCGGCCAAATTTGGCGGGGCCGTCAAATTCCCAGAACGGTTAAGGCGGCTGTTTTTAAAATTCAGGAGTACCTCGATGTTCGTGACACCGGCATACGCCCAAGGCATCGGCGGGGACTCGTCCGCAATGTTTATCCAGATCGTGCCGTTTGCTCTGATTTTCGTGATCATGTATTTTCTGATCATCCGGCCGCAGCGCACGCAGCTGAAGAAGCGCGGCGAGATGCTGGCGGCGGTTCGCCGCGGCGACACCGTTGTCACCGGTGGCGGCTTGGTCGGCAAGGTAACCAAGGTGATCGACGATAACGAGCTCGAGATCGACCTTGGCGGCGGCACCAAGGTGACGGCGCTGCGCTCGACGATCGCCGACGTGCGCGTCAAGGGCGAGCCGGTGGCGAACCAGAACGCCAAGAAATAAAGCTCAGGAGATAACCGGGTCTTCGGGCGGCACGATCCGCAACGGGCAACGCCATATGTGGTTTTCGCGCCTTACCAAGATTCTTATCTGGCTGGCTGTTGCCGGCATGGTGGTCTTGGGCGTGATGCTTGGCGCGCGCGCTATGAAGCCGGACGGTACGCTCGTCGACCTTCTTGCCTGGCTGCCGAAGCGGCAGGCGAGTTTCGACCGGCAAGGTGGTTGGCAGATTCTGCTTGAGGTGGATAAGGAGGATCTGATCAAGAACCGGCTGGAGACGGTGCGCAATGACGTTCGCTCGCTGCTGCGCGATGCCAGGATCGGCTATACGGGCCTTGCTGGATGGGGTCGCGAGGTCAAGGTCCGCATTTCGGATCCGGCTCAGATCGATGCCGCCAAAACAGCCCTGAAAATATTCACCGATCCGGTTGCCGGGACGAACCCAGTCGAGGAGATCGCGCTTGATGAGCCGGAACCCGGATTGCTCAGCCTCACAATAACGGATGCTGGCGTCAGGCTTCGGACATTGATGGCGCTGGTGCCGTCGATGGAAGTCGTCAAACTCCGGGTTAGCGAGAGTGGCGCTTTCGAACCGATCGTGCAGCAGCAAGGCGATGACCAAATACTGGTTCGGGTGCCCGGCTTGCGGACCCCAGTCCGGTTCAAGGACATTCTCGGACGGACTGGCAAGTTGACATTTCAAATGGTCGATACGTCGTGGCCTGTGCAGGATGCGCTCAACAACCGGGCGCCGCGAGGCTCTTCGGTGCTCTATTCGCAGGACGATCCGCCGATTCCCTATCTGGTCGAAGATCGTGTGATTGTTTCCGGTGACAACATCGTCGATGCCCGGGCGACCTACAATTCGGCCATGAATGAGCCGGTTGTATCGTTCAATTTCGATTCCAAGGGTACAACGCGTTTTGCTCAAGCGACCTCACAGAATGTCGGCAAGCAGTTTGCAATGATCCTCGACAGTCAGGTGCTTTCGGCGCCAGTTATCCGCGAGCCGATCCTTGGCGGCTCCGGCCAGATATCAGGCAACTTCACCAATGAGAGCGCCAAAGAACTTGCCCTGCTTTTGCGTTCTGGTCCGTTGCCGGCAAGACTGAAAATAGTTGAAGAACGCACTATAGCGCCTGGCGGCGGGCAGAATTAGAATAGGGCAGGAGATCAGCCAATTACGTCGGAACCGATCCCGGCGGCGGCGCCAAATTGACTGCACCGCGCTCGACAATTGACGATGTGCAGGTTAAGGGCGAGCCGGTGGCGAACCAGAACGCCAAGAAATAACCGAATTGTCGGCGGAACGATCCGCCAGTACGCCCTGACGGACGACGCCATATGCTTTATTTTTCGCGCTTCAAGATGATCCTGATCTGGCTGGCCGTGGCCGCCACAGTGGTCCTCGCTGCGCCCAACCTTTTTTCCGCCAGCACGCTGGCCAAGTTGCCCGACTGGGTGCCGAAGCGGCAGATGACGCTCGGCCTCGACCTGCAGGGCGGCTCGCACATCCTGCTCAGGATGGATCCGAACGATCTGATCAAGGACCAGCTGGAGACGACGCGCGACGAAATTCGAACGCTGCTGCGCAATGCCAAGGTCGGCTATACCGGCCTTTCCGGATCGGGCCGCAGCGTTCAGGTCCGCATCACCGATGCCAATCAGGTCGATGCCGCCAAGAATGCGTTGAAGACATTAACCGATCCGGTGCAAGCTGGCCTGTTCAGCGGCGGCTCCATCCGGGAGATGACGCTGGATGAATCCCAGCCCGGCCTGCTGAAGTTCACCGTCACCGATGCCGGCATCAAATACCGCACCTCGGCGGCGCTGACGCAGTCGATCGAGGTCGTCGGTCGCCGCGTCAACGAGCTCGGCACCACCGAGCCGATCGTGCAAAGGCAGGGCGACGATCGCGTTCTGGTCCAGGTGCCGGGCCTGCAGGATCCGCAGCGGCTGAAGGAGATCCTCGGCCAGACCGCCAAGCTGACCTTCCAGATGGTCGACCAGTCGATGCCGGTGCAGGATGCGCTCAAGGGCCGCCCGCCGGCGGGGTCCTCGGTGCTCTATTCGCAGGACGATCCGCCCGTTCCCTATCTGATCGAGAACCGCGTCATCGTCTCGGGTGAAGACCTCGACAAAGCGAGTGCGACCTATAACTCCCAGACCAACGAGCCGGTGGTTTCGTTCACCTTCAATTCCAGGGGAGCGACGCGGTTCGGCCAGGCGACATCGCAGAATGTCGGCAAGCTGTTCGCCATCATCCTCGACAATCAGGTGATTTCGGCGCCGCAGATCCGCGAACCGATCCTTGGCGGCAGCGGCCAAATCTCGGGCAATTTTACTGCCGAGAGCGCCAACGACCTCGCCGTGCTGCTGCGTGCCGGCGCTTTGCCGGCGACGCTGACTGTGATCGAGGAGCGCACCGTGGGGCCTGGTCTCGGCCAGGATTCCATCCATGCCGGCAAGGTCGCGGGTATCATCGGGTCAATCCTGGTGGTGGCGTTCATGTTCGTCGCCTACGGTTTCCTCGGCTTCCTCGCCAATATCGCGCTGGCGGTGCATGTTGCGATGATCGTCGGGCTGCTGTCGCTGCTTGGAGCGACGCTGACCCTACCTGGTATCGCCGGTATCGTGCTGACCATCGGCATGGCGGTCGATTCGAACGTCCTCATCTATGAACGCATCCGCGAGGAGCGACGTGCCGGCCGCTCGGTCATTCAGGCGATCGATACCGGTTTCAGCAAGGCGCTGGCGACCATCGTCGATTCCAACGTGACCTCGCTGATCGCAACCGTGGTGCTGTTCTGGCTCGGAACCGGGCCGGTGAAGGGCTTTGCCGTCACCTATGCCATCGGCATCCTGACCACGGTCTTCACCGCCTTCACCTTCACCCGCCTGCTGGTGTCGATCTGGCTTCGCCGGGCCCGTCCGAAGGAGTTGCCGCGCGCGCCGGTGACCTTCATTCCGCCGGGAACGAAAATTCCGTTCATGGGCATCCGCCGCTGGACGTTCACACTGTCCAGCGTGCTTTCGGTGCTGTCGGTCATCGGCTTCATGACCATCGACATCAATTACGGCATCGATTTCAAGGGCGGCTCACTGATCGAGGTGCAGGCCAAGACCGGCAATGCCGATCTGGCCGACATCCGCGGCAGGCTGACGGAACTTAATATCGGCGAGGTGCAGGTTCAGCAGTTCGGCGAACCGAACGACGTGCTGATCCGCGTCGGCACGCAGGAGGGCGGCGAGAACGCCGAACAGACCGTCATCGACAAAGTGCGCGGCGAGCTGCAGGACCAGTATGATTTCCGCCGCGTCGAAGTGGTCGGGCCGACGGTCTCGGGCGAGCTTGCCAAGCAAGGCACCATTGCCATGCTGGTCGCGCTGCTCGGCATCCTGATCTATGTCTGGTTCCGCTTCGAATGGCAGTTCGCGGTCGGCGCCATCGTTGCGACCGTTCACGACGTGGTCATGACGATCGGCTTCTTCGTCATCACCGGCCTCGAATTCAACCAGTCGTCGCTGGCGGCGATCCTCACTATCATCGGTTATTCGCTCAACGATACGATCGTCGTCTATGACCGTGTTCGCGAGGATCTGCGAAAATACAAGCGAATGCCGCTGCCGCAATTGCTGAACAACGCCATCAACGAGACGCTGTCGAGGACGACGCTGACCTCGGTGACGACGATCCTGGCGCTGCTGGCGCTGGTGCTGTTCGGCGGCGAGGTGATCCGCTCGTTCACCATGGCCATGCTGTTCGGCGTCGTGTTCGGCACCTATTCGTCGATCTTTATCGCCGCGCCACTGCTTATCCTGTTCAAGCTGCGGCCGCAGGCCACAGCGTCCGATGAGGAAAAGCCGGTGGGCGGCGGCAAAGCCATAGCCACCTGACGGCTTGCCTCAAAAGTGGCCAAGGGCATCGTCATCCGCGAGGCGCATTTCCCCGGCCGCGCACCGATCGAGGCTTACGGCAATGGCGGTTTCCGCTTTGCCGACATGTCGCATCGCGGCTCGCTGCTGTGCCTGCCTTCTGGCATCTATGGCTGGGAGCCGGCCGATCCGTTGGCGCTGACGGCAGCGGATTTCACCAAGCTGTTCAACGAGGCCGCCAAGGTCGAGATCCTGCTGGTCGGCAGCGGCAAGGATCTGAGGCCGTTGCCGACCGCGCTGCGTGCCGCGCTGAAGGACGCCGGCATTTCCGCCGATCCGATGTCGACCGGGGCGGCGGTGCGGACCTATAATGTGCTGCTGGCTGAAGACCGCGCCGTGGCGGCAGCACTCCTCGCCGTCGACTGACGTGGCCGAAAACACCAAAGTCGTCATGGAGACGGTGCGCGCCGCCGATCATGACCGCTATCTGACCGCGCTCTACGCGCCCGAAGACAAGCGGGACGCGCTGTTTTCGCTCTATGCCTTCAACGCCGAAATTGCCGGCATACGCGATCGCATCCGCGAAGCGCTGCCGGGCGAGGTCCGGCTGCAATGGTGGCGCGATGTCATCGCCGCCGAAGAGGATGAGGCAGAGATTGGCCATCCCGTGGCGGACGCGCTGAAGGCGACGATTTCCACTCACCGCCTGCCCAAGGCGGCTTTCGACAATATGCTCGAAGCGCGCGTCTTCGATCTCTATGACGACCCGATGCCGTCGCGCACCGATCTCGAAGGCTATTGCGGCGAGACTGCCGCCGCGCTCATCCAGCTTGCGGCGATCGTGCTCGATCCGGCCGAAGCACCGCGCTTTGCCGAACTTGCCGGCAGGGCAGGTTGTGCGCAGGCGATGACCGGTCTGCTGCTTCTGCTGCCGCTGCATCGCAAGCGGGGACAGTGCTTTGTCCCGGCCGACATTTTGGCAGCGGCGGGATCCTCGCCGCAAGAATTCGTTACAGGCGACGGCGGGCCGGGCGCGGAACGCGCCGTTGCCGCGATGATCGCGCTGGCACGCGAGCATCTTTCCGCTTTCGAGCAGGGGGCGTCCACCCTGCCGGTTTCACTGCGTCCGGCCTTTCTGCCGCTGGCTCTGACGGGCGCGTATCTCGGCAAGATGGAGGGCTCCCGCCACTCACCGCTTGATGGCGCGGTGCGGCTTTCGGCCTTGCGCCGGCATTTGCTCTTGTTCCGGCGCGCGACGCGGGGCTGGCCGGTCGCATAGAGGCTGCCGCGTAGCCAACCTGATCGTTATTCCGCAGCTTCCGCCCGAAAAGGCAGCCCCAGCCATTCGCGGCAGTCGGCGAGCGCGCGCGATGTCACCGCATGCCGCTTGGCGACCGTCTTGTCCTTGCCGCGCAGCCGCTTGCCCTCGATCTTTGGCGCGTCCACGGGCGGGAACAGACCGAAATTGACGTTCATCGGCTGGAAGGAGCGCTTTCCCGGCTCGTCGTCGGAGACAATATGGCCACCAGTGATGTGGTTGAGCAGCGCGCCGAAAGCGGTGGTCAAGGGCGGCAGCGACGGCGCATGGCCAAGCCTTTCGGCGGCCGCGAAACGTCCGGCAAGCAGGCCGATGGCGGCGCTCTCGACATAGCCCTCGCAGCCGGTGATCTGGCCGGCAAAACGCAAGCCGGGCCGCGATTTCAACTGCAGCGACGCATCGAGCAGCGTCGGCGAATTGATATAGGTGTTGCGGTGCAGGCCGCCTAGGCGCGCGAACTCGGCGTTTTCCAGCCCGGGAATGGTGCGGAATACGCGCACCTGCTCGGCATGCTTCAGCTTGGTCTGGAAGCCGACCATGTTGTAAAGCGTGCCCAGTGCGTTGTCCTGGCGAAGCTGGACGACGGCATAGGCCTTTACAGACGGATTGTGTGCATTGGTCAGCCCCATCGGCTTCATCGGCCCGTAGCGCAATGTCTCGACGCCGCGCTCGGCCATCACCTCGATCGGCAGGCAGCCGTCGAAATAGGGCGTGCCTTCCCACTGCTTGAATTCGGTTTTCTGGCCGTTGACCAGCGCCTGGATGAAGGCAAGGTACTGCTCCTTGTCCATCGGGCAGTTGATGTAGTCCTTGCCGGTGCCGCCGGGACCGACCTTGTCGTAGCGCGACTGGAACCAGCAGATATCCATGTCGATCGTGTCGAAATGGACGATCGGGGCGATGGCATCGAAAAAGGCGAGCGCGTCGGCGCCGGTTGCGTCCGCAATCGACTGGGCGAGCGACGGCGCCGTCAGCGGGCCGGTGGCAACGATCGCCTGGTCCCAGTCCGCCGGCGGCAGGCCCGGCAATTCCTCACGCTGGATGGTGATGAGCGGGTGGGCTTCGAGCTTTCTGGTCACCGCTTCGGAAAATCCGTCGCGGTCGACGGCCAGCGCACCGCCGGCCGGCACCTGATGCGCGTCGCCGGCGCTCATGATCAGCGAACCGGCCAGCCGCATTTCGGCGTGCAGCAGGCCGACGGCATTGGTTTGCGCATCGTCGGAGCGGAAGGAATTGGAACAGACGAGCTCGGCCAGCCCGTCGGTCTTGTGCGCATCGGTGCCGCGGACGGGACGCATTTCATGAAGGACAACGGGAACGCCGGCTTCGGCCGCCTGCCAGGCGGCTTCCGAGCCGGCAAGTCCGCCGCCGATAACGTGAATGGGGTTCTTGTCCATGAGCGCCGAAATAGTCGCTTGGCGCGAGGATTGCAATTGCCAGGGATCGCACCGCAAGTGGGCTGCCTAGGAAAGACCGCCCAAAACAACAACACCCGCCGAGGGAGGAGATCCGGCGGGTGTCGTTTTGTTGGTCGATCCTCGGGAGGAGGTGAAGATCGACCGTATTCGTCATTGCCGGGGAGGAGGTCGGCTTTAACGAAATTCTTTTCGCCATTTGAAGGGCGCGAAACCCTTTTAGAAACAACCTGGAAACAGCGCCCGCCGGGGGAGGAGGTCCGGCGGGCGCCGTTTTTGTGGTCAACCCTCGGGAGGAGGTGAAGGCTGACCGTATCCGTCAGGGTCGGGGAGGAGGTCGACCCTGGCGAAATTCTTGTTGTTAGATCGCCCTGCGAGCGACCATCTTGATCTCGTCGCGGACGATGCCGAGATCGTTGAGCTGGCGATTCGACAGGCGACCCAGCTCGGTAACCGTCTCGCGGTAGACGCGCCAGTTACGATAGTTGCGGATCAGGTTCATTGTCGTTCTCTTTTCAAAACTGGTTCGGACCATTTGCGGCCCGAAGGATTAGACCGCCTTGCGGGCGACGTAGTGAATGTCGCTGCGGCTGATGCCGAGGTCGGTCAGTTCACGGGTGCTCAGGCGGTTCAGCTCGGACACGGTGTCCCTATAGCGGCGCCAGTTGCGATAGTTGCGGATCAGGTTCATGGTAGTCTCGTTTCGTCTTTCTTTCGGATCATTCCGTCTTTGTGTGCACCGTGAAAATAGGTGAGGTTATATCGATTTAAAAGCGCTATTGGTGCATGGCAGCAATGCAAATTGTGCAATGCAGCATTAACGCGCGTCCGGTTTTCCGCCCAGATCGGAAAATGCCGTTAGGTCAAACGCTTGGCCGGACGAGCTAAAAGGACCAAGCAAAGGGGGAGGGGCATGGCGAGCTATTCGTCACGGGTCAGGTCGGATATCGCGCGATGGCAGCAGGCTGGCCTGATCGACGCGCCGACAGCCGATGCGCTGACGCGCGACGTCGAGGCAAACGAACGCAAATCGCTGAGTTTCGGCTCGATCCTGGCGATGATGGCGGCGCTGCTGTTCGGCGCGGCTATCCTGATCTTTATCGCCGCCAACTGGGAAGTCATCCCGCGGCTGGTGCGGGTCGCGGCACTTTTTGCCGTTATCCTTGCCGGCTATGTCGGCGGCGCGGTGCTGAAGATGCGCGACCATGCGGCGATCGGCGAAGCACTGTGGATCGTCGCGGCGGCGGCATTCGGCGGTTCGATCGCGCTGATCGGCCAGATGTATCATTTGTCGGGCGACGAGGCCTCGGCCTTGATCACCTGGGGCGCCGGCACGGCGCTGGCGGCGGTGGCGCTGCGCTCAAACCCGCTGACCGTCGCTGCCGTCGGCATCGCCGATGCCTGGCTGTTCCTGAGAGGGTTCGACTACTTCCGGCGCACGGAATTTCCGCATCTCTTCGTGGTCATGGCGCTAATTCTGTTCGCCGTTTCGTTCTGGACGCGCAGCCAGGCGGCGCGCCACCTGATCATCCTGTCGGTCCTTTTCTACCTCGTGCTGTTGGCCATGGAATACGACACGCTGCAAGTCGCCATCCCGCTCGTTGCCGCATCGGTGCTGCTTTTTACCGCTGCGATCTTTGCTGCCGGGCCGGTCGAGAGGGTTTTGCAACTCGGCGGCAGGTTGCCCTTGCACGCGCTGATCGGCTTTCTCACCGGCCTGGCGATGATCCAATTCGAACTGGCGGATGAAAGCAGCTACAATAGCGGCTTCGCCATTGCCTCGGCTGTTGCGCTGGCCGGCATCGTCGCGGCGATCGTGCTGGGTGGCCGCGAGAGCCGGGGACTGCGCTGGGTTGCCTATGCGGGCTTCGCCTTCGAACTCGCCATCATCTATGTGGTGATGCTGCAATCAATGCTCGACACGGCAGGCTTCTTCCTTGCGGCGGCGGTGCTTCTCGCCGTTCTTGCTTTCATTATCATCCGCATAGAAAAGCGCATGAACGCCTCGAACATGACAGGAGCGGCGGCATGATGACCGGCAAAAGACTGATCATCTCGGCGCTGGTCCTGGCGCTCGTCCAGATCGGCTTTCTGAGCTGGATCATCGCCGGACGCGCGGCGATCCTGCGCGATGGCAAGCAGGTCCTGCTCAGGGTCGAGCCGATCGATCCGCGCGATCTCTTGCGCGGTGACTACATTCTGCTCGGCTACGATATTTCGCGCATACCGGTGAAGCTGATCGGCAACATTCCGGCCGGCAAGCTTTCCAGCGAGGAAACGTCGATCGTGGTCAGGCTGAAGCAGGGCGCCGACGGCTATTGGGGGCCGACCGCGGCTTGGTTCGGGCAAGCGCCGGCGCCGGCAGCATCCGATGAAGCCGATATCGTCGGACACGTCTCCGAGGGCTGGAATATCAGCCAGGGAGCAACGACGATCGCGCCGGAGTACGGCATCGAGCGCTTCTATCTACCGGAAGGCGAGGGGATAGCGATCCAGAACGACATGCGGGTGCGGCCGTTCGGCATCCGGGTGGCGATCGCGGCCAACGGCACGGCGCAGATCAAGGCGCTGGTGGACGGCGACAAGACACTGTTCGAGGAGCCGCTTTATTAGATCGCGCTACGGCCTTGGCAATGATCCTCCTTCGCCAAGGCTTCGGAGGAGCTTCGAGTGGCCTGCCACCCGAAGCTCGAAGAGCGAAGGGTGGTGCGGATGAAGGGACTCGAACCCCCACGCCTTTCGGCACTGGAACCTAAATCCAGGGCGTCTACCAATTCCGCCACATCCGCATTGCCCGGCCAATCCCATGTAGCCATCATTCTGTCAATGTCAGGGCCGATATCGGCATCATTGGCCGGAATGCAAAGACGGTTGAAAATCGGCCGCGCCTGTGACAAAAGGCGTGTCGAATGTGACGGGACGCGACGATCCGCTTCTGCAGAATGTGATAAGAAGTAGGAAAAACAAAGACTTATTCACATTTTGGAGCGTATTTCTGGAGGATTTGTGCCGCGTTGAGCGGACAGATCGCCAAGTCCCGCACCAAAAGCCATTCCCGGCAAGATCATACCGGCAGGCTGTAAACGGCAGGGGCCGTTTGACGGCCTCATTGGTGGAAACAAAGGTTTTATGATGCAGGTCACCGAAACGCTCAACTCCGGTCTCAAGCGCGAGATCAAGATCACCGTGCCGGCCGGTGACATGGAAGCCAAGCTGATGGCGCGGCTCTCCGATGCTAGGAACAAGGTCCGCATCAACGGCTTCCGCCCCGGTAAGGTGCCGGTTCAGCATCTGCGCAAGGTCTACGGCAAATCATTCATGGCCGAAGTGGTCAACGAGATTCTCAATGATTCGACCCGTTCGATCATCACCGGGCGCGGCGAAAAGGCCGCCATGCAGCCTGAAGTGATCATGACCGAGGACGAGAAGGAAGCCGAGAAGATCCTGGCAGGCGCTGCCGATTTCGAGTTCCGCCTGAACTATGAGGTCATTCCGCCGATCGAGATCAAGGATTTCTCCGACATCAAGGTGACGCGCCAGGTGTTCGACGTGCCGGATGAAGAGATCGACGAGCAGGTCAAGCGTGTCGCTGAATCCGCCCGCACTTACGAGCCGAAGACCGGCAAGGCCGCCGAGGGCGACCGTGTGACCATCGATTATGTCGGCAAGATCGACGGCGAAGCCTTCGGCGGCGGCGCCGGCACCGATCAGCCGCTGGTGCTCGGCTCGAAGGAATTCATCCCCGGCTTCGAGGACCAGCTGGTCGGCAGCAAGGCCGGCGACGAGAAGCAGGTCACGGTTACCTTCCCGGAAAACTACCAGGCGGCGCATCTGGCCGGCAAGGAAGCCACTTTTGACGTGACGATCAAGGAAGTGTCGAAGCCCGGTGCGCTTGAGATCAACGACGAGATGGCCAAAAATCTCGGCCTTGAATCGCTGGAGCGCCTGCGCGAGGTGGTGCGCGGTCAGATCGAGAACCAGTTCGGCTCGATAACGCGCCAGAAAGTCAAGCGGCAGTTGCTCGACCAGCTCGACGCTGCTTACTCGTTCGAGGCGCCGTCCAAGCTCGTCGAGGCCGAGTTCAACAACATCTGGAACCAGGTCAACCGCGACCTCGAAGCTGCTGGGCGCACCTTTGCCGACGAAGAGACGACGGAAGAAGAAGCGCGTGCCGAATACATGCGGCTTGCCGAGCGCCGCGTGCGTCTCGGCCTGGTTCTCGCCGAAATCGGCGAGAAGGCCGGCGTCACCGTGACGGACGAGGAATTGCAGCGCGGCCTGTTCGAGCAGGTGCGTCGCTATCCGGCCAACCAGCAGCAGGAAGCCTTCGAATTCTATCGCAATAATCCCGAAGCGCTGAACACGTTGCGCGCGCCGATGTTCGAAGAGAAGGTGGTTGACCATCTGCTCGGCCAGATTTCGGTCACCGATGTCAAGGTCAGCAAGGAAGAGCTGCTGGCCGACGACGAGGATACGGAGACAACCAAGGCCAAGCCGGCGAAGAAGGCGGCTGCGAAAAAAGCGGACACCAAGAAGGCCGACGACGACGCTGAAGAGCCGAAGAAAAAGGCCGCGCCGAAGAAGAAGGCCGCCAAGGACGCTGAATAACGTCCCTGCTGAATTCCGAAAGGCCGCCTTCTCGAGGCGGCCTTTTTCGTTGTGGCGCAGACGCAACGGATTTCACGCATCTGGCGGTCGAGGTAGCGATATGAAGCTTTGATGATTATCTGCGCTGGGTTGCTGACCGCAGCGGTTGTTGGAGGCATCGTTGAGACAGTTCTTCGGTATCGGAAGCGTGGCGGCGGCGTTCCTGCTTGCGTCGGTCTGCGGCATTGCCCAGGCTGATACGGTTCTCGACAACTGGCGGTTCGACAAGAGCAGCGATGGCCTTGTCACCGCCTCGCTTTACGCGACCAACAAGCTCATCACCGGTGGCGGCGCATTGAGCTACAGCCCGGTTTTGACGATCGCCTGCCGGACAGCCGGCGAACCGCGTTGGAGCGAATGGCTGCAACTGAGCGACACCGTTTCCGCCAGCCGAACCATCGCCATGTCGGTGACTGTCGGCCAATCCGGCAAGCTCAACGAAAGCTGGTCGGTCGGCCCGCGCAGCAGAATGCTGGTCCGCGACGGTGCCGACGGCATCAGGCGACTGATTTCCGCGGACCGGCTGCTGCTGTCCTGGCGGTTCGGGCTGCTGTCGGGGCGCGGCAAAGCCGAGTTTGACCTCACCGGAGTTGAAGGGGCGATCGGCCGGATCGCCGCCAGCTGCAACACCAAATTGCCTTGAGCAGATTGTCCGCATTAAACCTTTGCATGGCCGAACTCTACCTGCCGGCCGGGTTCTGTGGTATGTAGGTGCCGCAACCCCAGGCATTGGATATCCGTTCTGCCATTCAAGAGCGCATGCCAGCGGACTAAATGTCGGCCTGTGCAGGTCAGCCAGGGCAAATTGGCGATCAGGGAGGAAATGCCATGCGTGCCATTGTGTTTTTTATCATCATGTCCGTCGCCACCGTCATTGCCGGCCCCTCGCGGGCACAGGATGCCGCGGCGGGTGAGAAGGTCTTCGCCAAATGCAAGGTCTGCCATATCGCGGACAAGGATCAGAACAAGATCGGTCCGTCCTTGAACGGCGTCATCGGCCGAACGGCCGGCACGCATCCAGGGTTCAGCTATTCCAAGGCTATGACCGAGGCCGGAAAATCCGGCGTTAAATGGGACGAAGCCACGCTGACGACCTACCTTCGCGATCCCAAGGCGATGGTCAAAGGAACCAAGATGGCGTTTGTCGGCCTCAAGAAAGACGAGGACATCGCCAACGTCATTGCTTATCTGAAGCAATTCTCCAAATAGCCCGACTCTTCCGCCGGATCTTGGCATAGCAAACAGGTCGAGGCATAGCCTCGGCCGCAATCTGCCGGCAGTGTCGGTGGGGAGGGCGGCTCGTTGCAAAAAAGACATTGGCCGGCTAGGCTGCCATTCCCATCGGTGGTCGTCTGAATGTCGACTGAAGAAAGCCGTCTCAAGGATACCGGCATCCGCCTCTCGGAGGCGACGGCGGGTGATTTCTTTGCGCTTTTGAAGCCACGCGTCATGGCGCTTGCCGTGTTTACTGCCTTCGTCGGCCTGATGATGGCGCCCGGCGTGATGAATCCAGTTATCGCCGTAATTGCCATCGGCGCAATCGCGGTTGGAGCGGGAGCCGCCGGCGCGCTCAATATGTGGTACGACGCAGACATAGACGCCTTGATGTCTCGCACGTCCAAGCGACCAATTCCGTCCGGTCGCGTCACGCCTGGCGAAGCTCTCAGCTTCGGTCTGGTGCTTTCCGCACTGTCGGTCATGACGCTCGGCGTGCTGGTGGGGTGGCTCGCCGCATCGTTGTTGGCGTTCACCATCTTTTTCTATGTTGTTATCTACACGATGTGGCTGAAGCGCTCGACGCCACAGAATATCGTCATAGGCGGCGCGGCAGGCGCCCTTCCTCCGGTAATCGGGTGGGCTGCTGCAACCGGCGCAATCGGCATTGAAAGTCTCATCCTGTTTCTGATCATTTTCCTCT
The DNA here is from genome assembly GCF_040322355.1 of Mesorhizobium sp. M0145. Taxonomy (NCBI): domain Bacteria; kingdom Pseudomonadati; phylum Pseudomonadota; class Alphaproteobacteria; order Hyphomicrobiales; family Phyllobacteriaceae; genus Mesorhizobium; species Mesorhizobium sp. M0145. Next base: position 58,115 of record NZ_JAMYTK010000005.1, on the reverse strand, counting down.
GGACGCCGCCTCATTTCTGGGCGCTGGCCCTTTTCAAGGTCGGTGACTATGCCGCGGCGGGGGTCCCGATGATGCCGAATGTGGCCGGCCAGCACTCGACCAGAAAACAAATCTTCGCCTATTCGCTGCTCTTGGCGCCAATCGGCGTGCTTCCTTGGGGCTTCGGCTTCGCGAGCGGATATTACGGCACTGTTTCAGCCGCGTTGGGTGCAGGTTTCATTTGGCAGGCCTGGAAGGTTCTCGTCGCCGACAAGGAGATGAAGCCGGCAAAGGCACTGTTTGCGTATTCGATTGTCTATCTTTTCGCAATATTTGCGGCGTTGCTTGCCGACACCATTGTAATGCGAGTGATCGCTTCAGCCGACTATTGACCCCGGCTCAAAACATCACGTTGGCAGAGCACAAAATCCCAGCAACAGCAGAATAATGACGCCAAGGCCGAGTATGAGAACTGTCCTTCCGTCCATGACCTTCACCTTCGACTAGAAGAGCATATCGAAGAACGGCGTCCGTAGCTAGTCAGGCTACCCGGGACCTCCTACTCCCGGGCCTTCCTACAAAGCGCGACAAGTCCCCCGCATGAGAGTATATTGATCATGGTGCAGGTCGCGGTTTGCGTGGGCCAATCATGCGGAACGGCAGCACCGTAAAACGCGACCTTACCGGACCTGGTCTGGAGGAATGGTCATGGCAAGCTTTCACGTAATAGCAGGCGCCAGCGAGGCGCTGGAACACACCAGAATTCGAAAAATCGGTGTCTCCGATCTTTTTGATGCGCTCAGGCGTGGCGTCGATGATTTCATGGTCAAGCCGTCGCACATCGTTTTTCTCTGCCTGATCTATCCGATTGCGGGAGTCGTGCTTGCTGTCTGGACATCAGGTAACAACACGCTGCCATTGCTGTTTCCGCTTGTATCCGGCTTTGCACTGATTGGTCCGTTCGCGGCGATCGGCCTCTATGAGATCAGCCGGCGACGGGAAGCCGGGCTCGACGCCTCGTGGAGGCACGCCTTTGAGGTCAGGAGTTCTCCAGCACTGCCGGCTATTGCAGCGGTCGGCGTCATGCTGCTTGCGATCTTCATCGCCTGGCTTTTGACGGCCCAGATATTCTACCAGACCCTGTTCGGCCCGGCGCCGCCGCAATCGCTGTCCAGCTTCATCAGTGAAATATTCGCCACGGGACGCGGCTGGACGCTCATCATCCTGGGTCACGCCATCGGCTTCGTGTTCGCCGCGGTTGTGTTGTGCACCACGGTCGTCGCATTCCCGTTGTTGCTCGACCGCGATGTCGGCGCCTACGAAGCCATCCACACCTCGGTGCGCGTTGTCCTGGCCAACCCGATCGTGATGGCCGTGTGGGGCCTTATCGTCGCCGTCGCCCTGATCGTCGGCTCGCTGCCAGTGTTCGCCGGGTTGGCAGTCGTGCTGCCGATCCTTGGTCATGCGACCTGGCATGTCTATCGGAAAGTTGTGGAATCGCCGCCGGCCACCAGACCGTGAGCTGAAAAAACCTGCCCTGCGCGCACCGGTGAAAGTGCCGGTGCGGGCAGGGTGGGGCAGAGCTTTCAATAGGCCGGGTGGCTGAAACGGGCCTGGCGCGCGTCCTTTGTCAGGTCGCGGAAATCCTTGCCGCTCACATGCACCAGCGTCCTATGGTCACCGCCCTCGAAATAGATTTCGGGAGCGTCGCCGAGGCTTTCATCGAGGACCACTGGCACATCATAGGCAGCGCCGATCGGCGGCACAGCGCCGACGTCGCAATCGCCGAACAACGAGACCACCTCGTCTTCGGAGGCAAGTCCAAGAGGCTTCTCCATGACATCCTGCAATGTCGCGAGTTCTATCCTGTGCGTACTTGGAACCACGGCGAGCGCGTAGCCACGGTCGTGGTGAACGACCACCGATTTGGCCATTATGCTGCCAGGCACATGTGCCGCAATGGCGGATTGTCTGCTTGTCGCCGTGCGGTGGTGCTCGACGGTGTCGTAGGAAATTCCTTTCCTATCGATGAAGTCCTTCAGTCTGTTTGCGATGGTCATCTTGGGCGCCCCTTGCTGGTGTTCGCGACGCATGTGGAAACGCCGGCATCGCCTGTCGTTTCCGATACCAACAGAAATGGACCAGCCGTGGATTGTTTCAAGGCGAAGGCTCCAGGACCGGACGGCCTGGATCCGGATTGCATGTCAGGGCCCGGCCCCGAAAAACGCCATTCGGGTGAGAAGCGTGTAGTCCGCTTCGAAGACCATCATCGTCACGAACACCAGAACCAGCACCGGCGGCAGGATAATTGCATATGCCAGTGCCAGCCGTTCCCAGGCCATGTGCATGAAGATGGCGACGATCAGTCCTGCCTTGAGGATCATGAAGATCAGGATCAGCGACCATCTGAGATAGCCGTGGAGACCGAAATAGTCGACCAGATAGGAGCAGGTGCTGAGGATGAACAACCACGCCCAGACCACCAGATAGAGCTTGATCGGGTGCTCTTGATGAACCTCCGCCGGGGTAAACCCGGTCGTCGTCGCATCATGGGTACGGGCGCTGTCCAGCGCATGCTGTCCCAGGCCGTTTGCGGTTGCTTCAGCCATGTCCTGCCTCTCACCAAAGATAGAAAAATGCGAAAATGAACACCCAGACCAGGTCGACGAAATGCCAGTAAAGCCCCATGATTTCGACGTTCTCGTAGCGGCCCCTTCGGCTGGTGAAGAAACCGGGCCGTCCGACGTCGTAGTCTCCGCGCCAGACCTTTCGCGCCACGATGATCAGAAAGATCACCCCGATCGTCACGTGCGTGCCGTGAAAGCCGGTAATCATGAAAAAGGATGCGCCGAACTGGGCAGCGCCCCAGGGATTGCCCCAAGGCCGCACGCCCTCGGTGATCAGCTTGGTCCATTCGAAGGCCTGCATGCCGACGAAGGTCGCGCCGAGTGCTGCGGTCAAGAGCATCAGCACTGCCGTCTTGCGGCGGTCGCGGCGGTAGCCGAAATTGACCGCCATGGCCATCGTTCCGCTGCTCGAGATCAGCACGAAGGTCATGATGGCGATAAGGATCAGTGGAATGTCGGAGCCGCCGATGCGCAGGGCGAAGACCTCGCTCGGATTGGGCCACGGCACGCGTGTTGAGATACGCGCGGTCATGTAGGAGAGCAGGAAGCAGCCGAAGATGAACGTGTCGCTGAGCAGGAAGATCCACATCATGGCCTTGCCCCAGGACACGTTTTTGAACGCCCGCTGATCCGAGGACCAGTCGGCGGCGATGCCTTGCCAGCCTGCGGGCCGCGGCTCTGTTCGGCCGATGTGGACCAGTGTCGTCTCTGCCATCCGCCCGTTCCTCCTAGGTCAGCAACCCTCGGCAAATGTCGATTAAAGTCGAAGCCCACCCGGCCAGAAGCGCAAAGATGGCGAGCCAGACGAAAAGCAGGAAATGCCAGTACATGGCGCACAGCTCGACACTGAGGCGAAGCCGCTGCGGCTGCGCTCCGTTCCAGGCGCCGACGCTCGTTCTGCCCAGCCCGACCAGTCCTCCCAGTATATGCAGGCCATGCATTCCCGTTAGCAGGTAGAAGAAGCTGTTGGCCGGATTGGATGCCAGAAAATAGCCGTCCGCACTCAGTTCCCGCCATGCCACAAGCTGTCCAATCAGGAAGACGAGCGCCGTGAGTCCAGCGGTGGCGAGGCCAAGCCTGACCATGTCCACTTGACCCTTGCGCGCCGCGAGCGAAGCGCACTGTATCGCAATGCTGCTCAAGACCAGTACGCCGGTGTTAAGCCAGAGCAGGGGCGGGATGGGCAGCGGCCGCCAATCCGACAGCGCCATGCGCATGAAGTAAGCACTGGTGAACAGCGCGAACAGGCAGCCGACGACGGCAAGGAAGACGCCGAGACCGATCTTTGCGGTCGGCAGCGCCGATCGGTCCAGAGCGACAAAATCCCCGATCATACCTGGCTCGAGCCACGGCTTCGTCATTAGCCGCTGATGGGAAAGCCACCACCCGGCAATACCGGCGATCACGAGCAGGAAGACCAGGATTACGCTCATGCCGGCTCCCTGGAGGGCGCGAAGGAGCCCGGAACGTTTTGCGGTATGAAGTCCTCCTTGGCTCCCGGTACGCTGTAGTCATAGGCCCAGCGATAGACGATCGGCAGATCCTTGCCGAAATTGCCGTGGGCGGGCGGTGTTTCGGGCGTCTGCCACTCGAGCGTCGTTGCCCGCCACGGATTGCCGCCAGCCTCACGGCCATGGCGGATGCTCCAGATGAGATTGAACAGAAACACAATCTGAGCAAAACCGACTATAAAAGCCATGATGCTGATAAACGAGTTCAGGTGGTGGGCCGATTCCGTCATGATCGTCATGTCGGTCAATTCGTTGTACCGCCGCGGCACGCCCATCAAGCCGAGATAGTGCATGGGAAAGAAGATCAGATAGGCGCCGAGGAAGGTGACCCAGAAATGGAACCGGCCCAGTGTCTCGTTCAGCATCCGGCCGGTGACCTTCGGATACCAGTGATAGATCGCGCCGAAGATTACGATGATCGGGGCAACCCCCATGACCATATGGAAATGGGCGACGACGAACATCGTGTCCGACAGCGGAACGTCGACGACGACATTGCCGAGGAACAAGCCGGTCAACCCGCCATTGACGAAGGTGACGATGAAGGCCAGGGCAAAAAGCATCGGAATCGTGAGGTGGATGTCGCCGCGCCACAGCGTCAGCACCCAATTATAGACCTTGATGGCTGTTGGGACGGCGATGATCAATGTCGTTGTGGCGAAGAAAAAGCCGAAATAGGGATGCATGCCACTGACATACATGTGGTGCGCCCAGACCACGAAGCTCAGCGCGCCGATGCCGACGATGGCCCAGACCATCATGCGGTAGCCGAAGATGTTCTTGCGCGCATGGGTGCTGATCAGGTCGGATACGATGCCGAAGGCCGGAAGCGCCACGATGTAGACCTCCGGATGGCCGAAGAACCAGAACAGATGCTGGAACAGGATCGGGCTGCCGCCGCCGTGCTGCAACTGTTCGCCCATCTCGACGATCGCCGGCATGAAGAAGCTGGTGCCGAGCGCCCTGTCGAGCAGCATCATCACGCAGGCGACGAACAGCGCCGGGAAGGCGAGCAGCGCCATGATGGTGGCGGTGAAAATACCCCAGACAGTAAGCGGAAGGCGCATCAGCGTCATGCCGCGCGTGCGCCCCTGCAGCACCGTCACGACATAGTTCAAGCCGCCCATGGTAAAGCCGACGATGAACAGGATCAGCGAGACAAGCATCAGGATGATGCCCCAGTCCTGGCCGCCTGGCGTACCGGTCATGATTGCCTGCGGCGGATAGAGCGTCCAGCCGGCACCCGTCGGTCCGCCGGGCGCAAAGAAGCTCGACACCAGGACCAGCACGGCGAGCAGATAGATCCAGTAGCTCAGCATGTTGACATAGGGAAAGACCATGTCGCGAGCACCAACCATCAACGGGATCAGATAGTTGCCGAAGCCGCCCAGGAAGAGTGCCGTGAGCAGGTAGATCACCATGATCATGCCGTGCATGGTGATGAACTGGTAGTAGGCTTCCGGGGTGATGAAGTCGAATGTGCCGGGGAAGCCGAGTTGCAGCCGCATCAGCCAGGATAGCACCAGCGCGACCATGCCGATCGCTGTCGCCGTCGCCGAATACTGGATGGCGATGACCTTGGCGTCCTGCGAGAAAACGTATTTCGTCCACCAGCTGTGCGGATGGTAGAGTTCCATTTCCGCGACTTCGGCCGGCGGTACCGCATCTGCAGGTGTGATATCGACCATAGGAACACCTCCGTGCCCTTTTCGGCCAGCCCGACAGTTCGGGCTTGCCACACTAATTTCAATCCCGACGGCGCGCCGTCGTTCCGGTTTCCTACTCTGCCGAGCCCATCTGCTGGGGGGCGGACAGCTGCGCAAAAGTCTGCTGCTGGCCAAGCCACGCCAGATAGTCTTCCTGAGTATCGACCATGACCACGCCATGCATCATCGGATGTCCCTGGCCGCAGAGTTCGGCACACAGGACCTGGAAGGTTCCGGTCTTGGTCGGAGTGAACCAGAAATAGGTGACCGAGCCCGGGATCATGTCCATCTTGGCGCGGAATTCCGGCACGTAGAAATCGTGCAGCACATCGACCGAGCGGAGCAGCATCTTGACCGGTTTGCCTACCGGGAGGTGCAGGTCGGCCGCTTCCACTACGACATCGTCCTGGCCGTTGGCATCGGTGGCGATGACGCCGAGTGGATTTTCAGCGTTGACGTCGCGAGTGTCGGATGTGCCGAGCTTGCCGTCCTTGCCGGGGAGGCGGAAACTCCATTGCCACTGCTGGCCGACGACTTCGACCTCGGTTGCGTCGCTTGGAACGTTAACGAACCGGCTCCAGACGAACAGGCCTGGAACGAGCAAAGCGGTGACGCCAACCGCGGTGACGACCGTCAGCCAGGATTCGAGCCGCCTGTTCTCAGGTTCATATGCCGCCTGATTGCCTTCCCGATGACGGAAGCGGAAGACGCAATAGGCCATGAAAAGAACCACGGCGGCGAAGACGACACCGGTGATCCAGAAAGTTATGATGATGGTGTTGTCGATATAGTCCCAGTTCGAGGCAATCGGCGTCCACCACCATGGGCTCAGGAAGTGGAACAACACCGAGCCCACGACTATCAGAACGAGTACAAGCGCAACGGCCATGTCCCGGTTCCTCCCGGTATTCCAAGCGGCGCAAGCCGTCCCGGGAAATACCAAGTGCATCATAACTTGATTTGCGATGAAAATTCTAGAGCCGGCTGTGGGAAGGGCAAAAATACCATTTCGGGGCTGGCGGTCCTTCGGTTCGGCGGTGATCAGCGGCAGCGCGTGGCAAACATCGTCAGCGTCGAGTAACCGGCAAGGGCGGGCACGCCGAATGTGCCCGGCAGAGTCACCGGAACGGCGATCGTCGGGGATCGTCGCGCGCAGGTTCTGCAGGAACAGCAGCATGACGAAGCACGTCAGCACGATTGCTTCGACCAGTGTCCGTTCACCTGCTCGACGCTCGACGAAGGGAGTGGAGCCACTTTATTGGCCGGCAGATGTCACCCGCCAAACTGTGTTGCCGACGTCGTCGGCGATGAGCAGGGCCCCGGTTTTGTCGACAGCCAGGCCGACAGGCCGGCCGCGCGCCTTGTTGTCCTTGTCCAGGAAGTCAGTCACCACGTCGGTAGCGACGCCGCTCGGACGGCCGCCGCTGAATGGTACGAACACTACCTTGTAGCCATTGAAGCGCGTGCGGTTCCAGCTGCCATGCTCGCCAACGAAGGCGCCGCCGCGATATGCCTCGGGAAGGCTGGTTGCCGTATAGAAGGCCAGTCCCAGAGGGGCGACGTGGGAACTCAGTGCATAATCCGGAACGATCGCTTTTGCGACCAGGTCCGGACGTTGGGGCATGACGCGGGGATCGAGATGCTGGCCGTAATAGCTGTATGGCCATCCGTAGAAGCCGCCATCCTTTACCGAGGTCAGATAATCCGGCACGAGATTGGGGCCGAGCTCGTCGCGCTCATTGATCACTGCCCAGAGCGCCCCGGTCTGCGGCTCCCAGCTCAGGCCGTTTGGATTGCGCAAACCGCTGGCGAAAATGCGCGACCGGCCGGTGGCCCTGTCTACCTGCCAGATGGCGGCGCGGTTCTTCTCTGCCTCGATGCCGTTTTCGGCGACGTTGCTGTTCGAGCCGATGCCGACATAGAGCAGCGAGCCGTCGGGGCTTGCCACCAGACTCTTCGTCCAATGGTGGTCGATCGGGCCGCCGGGCAGGGCGGTTAGCGGCGTTCCGGGCACGGTGATCTTTGTGTCACCGGTGTTGTAGGGATAGCGGACGATGGAGTCGGTATTGGCGACGTAGAGATCGCTTCCCACCAGCGCCACGCCAAAGGGGGAGCTCAGGTGGTCGAGGAATACGCTGGTCAGCTCCGGCTTGCCATCGCCATCGGTGTCGCGCAGCAGCGTAATGCGGTTGCTTGGGCCGCTGTCGCCGCCCGAGGTGACCCAGGATTCGATCCAGCCCATCACCAAATCCTTGGGCCGTTTGATCGGTTCGCCACCCGGCGCCTTGGACTCGACCACCAGGACGTCGCCATTGGGCAGCACGTAAAGCGACCGCGGATGCTGCAAGCCGTGGGCATAAGCCTGGATCTGCAGCCCCTGCGCGACGGTCGGCTTTTCGTCGTTCTTCCATCCGACCACGGAAGCGAGATGCATGGGCGGGAAGAAATATTGGATCGGCTCCGGCAGGTTTGGATTCGGCCCTATCTGACTGCTGGGATCCGGGTCGTTGCCGCTGCACGCTGCAAGAGTGATCGCCGCAGTGCAAATGAGGACGGACACCGCGATGCGCCTGGTCTGACCGATGGAGCTTGCTATGCGCATCAATCCGCCACTCCGACGTGATGCCGGTACACCATGGACCAGCCCAGCCAACCAGTGAAGATGAGGATGAGCACGACAACCGCCGAGAGGATCAAGCCGGTAGGAACGATGGAGGTCCATGCATCGCGGGTGTGCACGAGCATGTTGATAATGGATAACGCCAGCGCCAGAAGATTGCCGAGCACGTGTGGCCAGGCGGGGGGCTGTGCCCTTATCAGCGGATTGGCCAGGAAATCGATCAGCCCCGCGATCGCTGCTAGGCAGCCCATGATCACGCCGACGGTAACCAGCCAAGCGGAGAAGTCAGCCCACATCATCTCCGCTGTTCGCCAATAGGCTAGATCCGTCAGCAGGGTGCCGACGAAGCAGGCGATCGGAAATGGCACGAGCATCGGATGAATAGGATGTCCCGCAATCCTGGCCGTCGAACGCGGATTGTCACCGACCATAATGCGCCATCCTTCCTATTCTCGTCCAAACAAACGCCGCCTGCCCGGCCTCCGGCGGCTGTTGCCGAGAGACCGGCAGACGACCGATAGATCCGTCAGGCCCAAAAAAGGGCGCTGGCTGGCTGCGCCTGTTAGGCGGCGGACTGGGTCGGCGGGTTCTGATACATCATCCAGAGCTCGATCGCCGCCAGCACGGCGACCAGAATGCCGATCACGACATGCACGGTCATCGCCGTGGTCGCCTGGAATCCAAGCACCCAAGGCGATGCGAGAACCCACAGTCCGACGACCAGGTTCACCCACTCTTCCCACACGGCAAATGCTGCGAGGGCGGCAACCGAAAGCACGACGATCAAGATTCCGCTGCCGAGGGCGTTCTGCGTCTGCGGGCCTGCCGCAAATGCGAAGATCCAGGGAGAGAAGAACAGAATTGCCCCAAGGATCAGGTTGGCTACGTCACAGAGCCTGGCGTTTGTCCACTGGTTCATGGCATCCTCCATAAGGAGCGTTTATGGCTCCCGAGTTCGGCAAGGTGGTGCCTGAGTTCGGCGCGATACGCCCGAAGCCGCTCACTCCGTGTCACGGCAGTGCCCTTGCCCGGCCGGAGTTGCGCATGTGGCGAACTCCAGTCAAATCCAGCTATCTAACTGAATTCCGGGCTTTATGTTCCATTGGGCACCGGCACGCCTGGATCAATTGATGGTGATCGAACAAATCCAAACCTGCCTGTCAGGGGGCGGCGGGACGGCGGCGCGTAGCTCATTCTGTCTTTTTATCGAGCCGGTGAAACATTTCTCATGGATCGCAGTTCTTGGATCCAGAGGAGTTGAATAAGGGCAACCTGATTGCACGGGAGGAGCGCGGACGGCACAACTATAAATACGCTCTGCATAGAATACTTCGCAACTGGAAGCTCTCGCTTGTCTTGGTTGTCGCCGAAGCTTGTTTGAAAGACGGCGGTCGCCGCCGAAAAGATTTCTAAATGAAAATAGCCCAGATCGCACCGCTAACCGAATCCGTGCCGCCCCGAACCTACGGTGGAACGGAGCGAATTGTTTCGTATCTGACCGAAGAACTTGTCCGACAGGGCCACGAGGTGACGCTGTTCGCCAGCGCCGATTCTCGTACCTCAGCCGAGCTGGTGCGGTGTTGCGACGTCGCGCTGCGCCTGAACCCCAGGGTCCAGGACGGTGGTCCGCACCATGTTATGATGCTTGAACGGGTGCGCCGGCGAGCCGATGAATTCGACGTTTTACATTTCCACGTCGATGTCCTGCACTTCCCCATAATTCGGGATTTTGCCAGACGAACGGTTACCACGCTTCACGGCAGGCTCGACCTGCCCGATCTGGCGCAGCTTTATGCGATGTTCGACGACGTTCCCCTGGTCTCGATCTCCTTCGACCAGCGCCGGCCCATGCCGCCCGTCAATTGGGTTGGAACCGTGCATCACGGCCTGCCCCGCGATCTTCTGCCATTCCACCCGAACACCTCTGGCTATCTTGCGTTTCTCGGTCGCATCTCGCCGGAAAAGGGGCCGGAAGCGGCCATAGAAATAGCAGCGCGGGCCGGGTTTCCCCTGAAGATCGCCGCCAAGATCGACAAGGTGGACCAGTCGTTCTGGAAGGAAAGGGTCGAGCCGCAAGTGCTGCGGCATTCGAACGTGGAGTTCATTGGCGAGATCGATGAGCGGCAAAAGGCGGATTTTCTGGGCAATGCGATAGCGCTTTTGTTTCCGATCGACTGGCCGGAACCCTTCGGGCTCGTAACGATCGAAGCAATGGCCTGCGGTACGCCGGTGGTTGCGTTCCGGCGTGGCGCCGTCCCGGAGATCATCGATGACGGTGTGTCCGGATGGATCGTGGATACGGTGGAGGAAGCCGTGGGCGCGCTCCGGCGCATAGACAGCCTCGATCGCGCACGAGTGCGGCAGACGTTCGAGAAGCGGTTCACGGTCGAGCGCATGTGCAGCGATTATGTGGCACTCTACCGAGCACTCACGAGCGGCACGGCAGACGCAGTTGCCCCCACAAACGAGCTCTCCAGAAATATCGCGATGGTGGCTGTGCCGGGCTGAGGAACCGACTAATCCACATACAGACCACGACGGCGGAGTCCGGGAGCGCCTGCGGGGTCCTGTCGCCGGGCGCGGCGATCGCGCCAGAAGCCTTTGATCAGCAGCAAGCCTTCCCGGGGCTGATGCTTTCGCGAGCGGCGGCGCACTGCCGCCCGGTCCGGATTGACGCGCGCTACTTTCGCTGCAAAGGTGCTTTAACGACTTGTTTACCATGCGTCAGTCAGGGGTGGGGGGAATTTGGAACGCTTTCTGGGCGCGAACCGCCTTAATTGGGATGATCGGGCCGAACTGCACTCGACCGACACAACGGGCAGCTACCACATCGAGAATGTGCTGGCCGGCGGATCCAATCTCTATGAGCTGGAAACACGCGAGCTCGGCGATATCGCCGGCAAGGATATCGTCCACCTGCAGTGTCACATCGGTCTTGACACGATCAGCCTGAAGAATCTCGGCGCAGGCAGCGTGACCGGGCTCGACTTTTCACCGACGGCGATCGTGGCGGCGCGGGATTTTGCTGCGAAGGCAGGCACCGACGTGCGCTTCGTGGAAGCGCCACTGTTCGAGGCGGTGGAAGCGCTCGGCCGGACCTTTGACATCGCTTACGTTACTTGGGGCTCGGTAAACTGGCTGGACGACGTGTTCCGTTGGGCGCGGGTGGTTGCCGATCTTCTGCGACCCGGCGGCCGCCTCTACATGGCCGAGGGCCATCCATTGATGTTTCAGTGCGATCGAAAGGCCGCGGCCCTGGAATTGAAGCACGACTGGCGAACGCCGATAGCTCGGCCGCTCGCCTGGAACGAGGAACTGACCTACACCGGCGATGATCGCATCTTGAAGCATCCTCGCTATTATGAATGGATCCACCCGATCAGTGACGTGGTGAATGCGCTGATTTCAGCTGGTCTGACGCTCGATTTTCTCAATGAGCATGATACGGTTTCGTGGCAGCACTTTTCATTTGCCGTGCGCGCCGGCAAGGATATGTACGGCCTACCCGAGAACTCTCCCAAGATACCGATGGCCTATTCCATTGGCGCGACGAAGCGCAGCGTCGGCAAGATACCATACCTTGTGTCTCCCAAGGCGATTGAGGGGCACTAGTCCAAGGTCAACGCTCCAGAGTACTCGGGTCGGAGCGTCGAAATGTGCAATGGCGCTCGTGCGCCTCGATCTTCCGAGCAAGGCTGATCTAGCTGGCGTTTCATGTTGGTCCGCATCGTGCAGCCCGCCTTCAGCATCGCTGTCGGTATCGCAGCCGGCGTCAGCCGTCGGAAAATGAAATTTCTCAGGAGTATGAAGGTCAAATTAAACATTGAAAGCTAATGTTCCTCATCGGGTCGACCCCGAGAACCTGAAAATGGCACTTGAGGAATCGCCTATTGGCTTTTTTCCGCGCTAGGTTCAACGGCATCAAGGAGGCCGTCTTTTCGTCGGCAAATATTCCGGCGGCGATCGCGTTTGTCGTCATCCTTGTCAGCGCAGCGTTCGCGGAGCACCAGAACAAAATCGTCTCGGACCAGGCCGTCCGTGCGGACGTGCTGACCAAGGTCAATCTCATCCGCGCCAAGCTCGAAGGCAATATCAACGGAAACCTTCAACTCGTGCGTGGACTGGTCGCCGCGGTCGTGACCGAGCCCTATATGGGACAGCAACGCTTCGCCTCGCTCGCGAGCAATCTGTTTGGCGCCGACTCGCAATTGAACGATATTGCCGGCGCGCCTGATCTGGTCGTTTCCCTTATGTATCCGATGGAGGGTAACGAGCAGGCGATGGGTCTGGACTACCGCAAGAACGAGCGGCAGCGTGCGGCTGCGCTAAGGGCGCGAGACGAACGCAAGCTGGTGCTTGCCGGTCCCGTCGACCTGAAACAGGGAGGACAAGGCTTCATCGGCCGCTTTCCGGTCTTCGTGCCGAGCGCTGGCAATACGGAAAGGTTCTGGGGTATCATTTCCGCCGTTGTCGACGTGCAGCGCCTTTACAGAGCGAGCGGCTTGCTTGACGACGATCTCGGGATCGACGTAGCGCTGATCGGCAGGGACGCCCTCGGTCACCGAGGTGGTCAATTCTACGGCAATGAGGAGATCAGCAAAAGCGATCCGGTGACGGCTGACGTTTTGCTTCCTTCCGGCTCGTGGCAGCTCGCGGCCATTCCCAAAAACGGCTGGCCTTCGACGCCAAGCAACGCATGGTTGTTGCGCGCGATCATGGCGACGGCCGGAGCCTTGGTTGTGTTCCCTTTCCTGGTCACAGGCCGCCTGATTGGCGAAAGACAGCGCAATTATGCGGAATTGCGTCGATTGTCACGACGCTTGGAACTCGCTCTGGAAGCTTCGGCTATTGGGGTTTGGGAACACGATCTCGCGACCAACGAGCTTACGTGGGATGATCGCGTCAACGAAATATATGGCAAACCAACCGGCGAGCACCGGGGCTACCCAGACTGGGCGGGAGCAATCCACCCAGATGATTTGGCTGGCGCCAACGCGGACTTCGACAGGGCGGTGGCCAGCGGACGACCATATTTGTCGGAGTACCGGATTGTGCGTCAGGATGGCGAGATCCGTCATGTCCGGTCCAAGGCGATCCTCTACCGGGTCGCAAACGACACCCCAAAAATGATCGGCGCGGAATGGGACGTGACTGCCGACGTCCTGCTGAACAAGGATCTGGTTCGTGCAAAACAGCTGTCCGAGTCGAAAAATGCAGAACTCGAGTCGGCCAAAGCGCGCATAGAGCACATCGCGCTTCATGATTCGCTGACCGGCTTGCCCAACCGGCGTTACCTCGACCAGGTACTGGAACATTACGCGGCAAACGCCAGGCGCTCAGGCGGGCACGCGGCACTGCTTCACATAGATCTGGATCGGTTCAAGCACATCAACGATACGCTGGGCCACGCCGCCGGTGACGCGATGCTGGTTCACGCGTCAACCGTGCTCAGGTCGAAGGTCGGCGACGAGGGATTCGTCGCCCGTATCGGGGGAGACGAATTCATCGTTCTGTGCGTGGTGCGCGACGATACCAAGCAACTGGCGCTGCTCGCCGACCGCATCATCAGCCAGATGCGCGAACCCGTCTACTATCAGGGTCATCGATGCCGTTTTGGTGTCAGCGTGGGAATCGCTGTCGATAACGCAAAAGATGTCGAAGCCAAACACCTGCTGGTGAACGCCGATATCGCGCTTTACCGAGCAAAGGGGCGGGGCCGCAATCGATACGAATTCTTCACCGACGCGATGCAAAGCGAAATCGTCGATACTAAGCGGATTGCCGACGAAATTCTCGGCGGCCTCGAGCGCAACGAGTTCATCCCCTTCTACCAGCCCCAATTTGACGCAAAGACGCTCGAAATCGTTGGGGTTGAGGCGCTGGCGAGGTGGAAACATCCAATAAAGGGTATTTTGGCGCCCGACATCTTCCTGAGGATTGCAGAAGAACTGAACGTCGTCTCGATTATCGACCAAGCCATATTGAAGCAATCGCTTTCGGATTTCGAAGAGTGGTCCGCTGCAAAACTTCACATTCCGCGGGTGTCGGTCAATGTCTCGGCCAGGCGCCTTCAAGACGAGGAGCTCATCAAGAGCCTGCGAGAACAAAATATCAAGAAAGGAACAGTTTCGTTCGAGCTTGTTGAGTCGATTTTCCTGGACGAGAACGACGACCTTGTCACCTGGAATATCGAGCAGATAAAAGAGCTGGGGATTGACGTCGAAATAGACGATTTTGGTACCGGCTACGCTTCGATGGTCAGTTTGCTGAAGTTGCAGCCGCGCCGGCTGAAGATAGATCGGCAGCTGGTCACCCCAATCGTCAAATCTCCGCAGAGAAGGCAGGTTGTCTCGTCGATCATTGAAATCGGCAAGTCGCTGGGTATCGAGGTCGTGGCGGAAGGCGTCGAGACGATGCAGCATGCACGGCTACTCAAGGGCCTGGGCTGCGACATATTGCAGGGTTATGCCTTCGGCCACGCATTCGATTCCGAGGGACTTAAGACCTTTGTCCGATCGCGACGCCTGCGCACGGCCAGCTGAGCCTCGGCGCCAGAATTTATCGAGCCGACCGCCTTGACGTTGCGGTACAGAGGCGCACAGCGGACAAAGCTGAAAACAACGCCAAACCTCAGATCAGCAGCAGGCCCTTCATGCTGGAGTGGCCTTTCCTGCCGATGATGATGTGGTCGTGAACGGCAATGCCAAGCGGTTTGGCCGTTTCTATGATCAGCTTGGTCATCTCGATGTCGGCGCGCGACGGCGTCGGGTCTCCCGACGGATGGTTATGCGCCAGAATGATCGCCGTGGCGGAGAGCTCCAAGGCGCGCCTGACCACCTCGCGCGGATAGACCGGTGTGTGGTCGACTGTGCCGACCTGCTGGACTTCGTCGGCGATCAGCGCGTTTTTCTTGTCGAGGAACAGGATGCGGAACTGCTCGCGCTCCTCGAAGGCCATCACCGACCGGCAGTATTCGAGAACCTGCGTCCAGGTCGACAACAGCTCGCGGCCGACGATCTCGCCGCGCGCCATGCGCTGCGCCGTTGCCGCAACCACCTTGAGGTCGAGCGCCACCGCCGGGCCGATGCCCTTCACCTCCTGCAGGCGCTCGACGGGCGCACCGAGGACCTCGGCCAATGTACCGAAGCGTGCCAGCAATGCCTTGGCGACCGGCTTGGTGTCGGCGCGCGGGATCAGCCGAAACAATAAAAGCTCGAGCAGTTCGTAGTCGGGGAGGGTGTTGGTACCGGCGGCGAAGCGCTCGCGCAGGCGGTCGCGATGGCCGAGATAATGCGGCTTGTCGGCGGCCACCGCCTTCGCGGGCGATCGCACTGGCCTTTCGGGAAAGAAGGCCCGCTCGTCATCGTCACCGTTCATGGCTGCCCCACCCAGCATTTGCCGGGCAAGGTAACGCCCGATCTGCCAGACACTAGGCCCGCAGGCCGGGGCGGTCGAGGTTTTTTGGCGACAGCGTGAAGATCTCGCAGCCGGTCTCGGTGACGCCGATCGTGTGCTCGTACTGCGCCGACAGCGAACGGTCGCGCGTCACCGCGGTCCAGCCGTCCGACAGCACTTTCACATGCGGCCGGCCGAGATTGATCATCGGCTCGACGGTGAAGATCATGCCCGGCCGCATCTCGACGCCTTCGCTGGCGCTGCCGTAATGCAGGATATTCGGCGCGTCGTGAAACAGCCGGCCAACCCCGTGGCCGCAGAAATCGCGCACCACCGAGCAACGCTCGGCTTCGGCATAGGTCTGGATGGCGGCGCCGATGGCGCCGGTTCGGGCGCCCGGCTTGATTGCCGCGATGCCGCGCATCAGGCACTCATACGTGACTTCGAGCAGCCGCTCCGCGGCACGCTTGATCGTACCCACCGGATACATGCGCGAGGAGTCGCCATGCCAGCCGTCGAGGATATAGGTGACGTCGATATTGACGATGTCGCCATCCTTCAATGGCTTGCTGTCGGGTATGCCGTGACAGACGACGTGGTTGATCGAGGTGCAGGATGATTTCGTGTAGCCACGGTAGTTGAGCGTCGCCGGAAGCGCGCCATGGTCCATCCCGAACTCGAAGACGAAGCGATCAATCGCTTCGGTGGTGACGCCGGGCGCCACAATCGGTACCAGTTCGTCGAGGCAGCGCGCGGTGAGATCGCAAGCCTTGCGCATGCCGACAAAACCTTCCTCGTCGTAAAGACGGATCTGGCCGGTGTTTCTGAGCGGTGCCGTGGCGGCGTCGAGATAGGTGACCATTTTTATCCGTCTTGCAGGATGCGGGGCTGGATGAGCCTCCGCGAGAGAAACCTTCCCAGATTTGGCACTGGAAAGCGCAAGGTTCAAGGACGAACTGCCGGCGACGGCCGAAGACCGGCGATATTCACGCCTGGGAGCATTCTCCTTGCCTCTAGCGGCCCATGCTTCGCCGGGTTCATTGACCACCGTAGTGACGACACATTTCTAGGCGAGAAGTCGGCCCAAGCGTTAGCCGCCACGGCAACTTTTTGCGACGAACGGCGCTGCTGCGGGGGTCGGTTCGGGAGAGATCGAATGGACAGACTGCAATTCGAGGTGCCGGTGCGGATCGCGCCTGTGCCCGGCCAGCCGGTCGAGGAAATCTACAGTGTCGAGCAGGCGCTCGATTTCCTGCAAACGTGGCCGGTTCGCCGGAAGGGACCAACCTACCAGGCCGCGTTCAATGCCTGTTTTGGCGCCACGGTGGACATCGTCGAGACCGAGGACGCATGGCGGGCCTTCATGGCCTTTTGCCGGGTGAGCGGCCTGCTTGCCAGGGACATGATGGTTCCGCGCAAGCGCGGCGGCGAGGCGAGGGGACTGCGGGCGTAGGGAGCCGGTTCGATTTCTGCCGGCGTTCCATCTGGAAGTTGACGAAGCGCTCCATGCGAAGCTCGATCATACCCGCGATCGTTGACATTTGGCGGCCTTTGCTTGCCGGGTGGGAAGGGTGTCTACAGGAGATGACGGCTTCGCACCGGCTTGCGCGGCTATGGCGGGCCGTAACCGGCGAGCGCTGGCGGTCCGGACCGAAGGCCTACAGCTTTCTGACAAGCTCCTTGCGTTTCGCGTCTCTGACGGTGTCGCTGTATCGGAACTCCGATTCCTTAGGAAAGCGAATCCAGACATCGTGCCATGCGTTCCGAGACGTGCCGCGCGCCACGTTCCTGACCCATTGAGACACCGAAGAAAATGTGGTCGCATCGCTTACCACATTCTCGGACTTGATGGTCGCGTAGTGTGTCTTACCCAGGTACTTCATGCGAAGCTCGGTTCCGTTGGGCAGGAACACAAAGCTCCACTGATGGCCGCGATCGGGGTCGCCGAACTCAGCTCCAGCAACGGCCTGCTCTGCTGCGAACTGGGCAACGCCCTCCCTGGTCCACACAAGCGGCTCGTCCCGCGTTCGCTCGATGAACTGTTCCACCTGATCGACGGCTAGGCTGACCGGGTCAAGCTTGCCCCCGGATCGAAGGATAATGCGGTTGTATAGATCCTGCGGGAAGGGAATCGAAACGTAATCCACCAGCGCTCTCCCTGTTCGAGTAGGGGCTTTATGGCAGAGTTAAAAATAGTAGTCAATCGTAGCTATGCGTAGTTATTTGCTGCGCTTTAGTGCCGTCTCACCTACTCCGAGCGGAAGCTCACGTTCGCGCTGAAGTCTCCCATCTTCCAGACGCCGTGAAATAACAGCGGCAAGCTCCGTGACCTGAGTGCCGAGCCCTGGGAGCCCCGGAGGAGAGATGCTGAGGCTGCGCTGGCGCCGCAGCCGCCATTGGGCGGAGCTCGACAGGATCGAGCGCATCTCCAAGGCGGTGGTGGACACCGAGCGCGGCGGCCAGCTGGTGGTCAAGTACACCGCCCAGCTCAGCAGCACCGAGATCGTGGCGAAGGCCGAAGCCGCCCAGCGGGCCGTCTCCGGGGCCATCAACAGCTGACTCCCATCGCTCCTTCCCCGGCAGCGCGGCTAGGGCCGCCCGCCTCGCGGCCGGGCGGCCCTAGCGTTGATTTCGTCTCTCGTCGGGTCTAATGCCGAGGGTCGGCATCGAATGAGAGAACGGCTGCATGTCCACGGAGACTCCTCCGACCGTCATCAAGGCGAACTGTTCGAGCTGCGGCGGGGAGCGCAACTGCGAGGTCCGCGGATATCACGATCAGCGCGGCGACGATGATTACCGCCACTGGTCAAAGAAGTGGTACATCCTCGAGTGCCGTGGTTGCGAACATGTATTTGCGCAGACATCGTTCTCCAGCAGCGAAGACTTCGAGGTCGTATATCTGCCGAACGGCGAAGAGATCTTGGATCACAATGTCTACAACGACACGTGGCCCGCACAGCTGAAGAGAAATCGACCTGACTGGTTTGCGAACGTGTTGCTGATAGGCGGGGACTTGAGTGAAGCTCTGACCGAGCTCTACGGCGCGCTCGACAACGACCTCAACACTCTGGCGGCCATCGGAATGCGAACGACATTCGATGTGGCTTCGGGCCGACTAGGGGTCAGTCAGAATATGACATTCAAAGAGAAACTGGGTGAGTTGGCCCATAAAGGCCACATCGGCGTTATCGACGAGAAGCGCCTCCTCGCGCTTGTCGAGGCGGGCAACGCTTCAGCGCATCGAGGCTGGAAGCCAAGTGGTCATGACTTGAACACGATGATGGACGTGTTGGAGCACTTTCTCCACGAGGCATTCGTCAGGCCGGCGCTTAATTCGCACCTCGATGCCAAGATCGATAAAATGAAGAGCCTTGTTCCGCCGAGAGCCACCATAAAATTTCCCGCAACTCCGCCCCTCAGCGTACCTGACGCGAATCCCCCCGCGCCATCCACACTGCCGCCCATATTACCCTAGAATCAGCCTGCGAAGGCGAGAGGGACCGCGATGCATCCGGTAAGTACCTGATTTCTTGTGGATTTTCTGGTACGCCCAAGGGGAATCGAACCCCTGTTACCGCCGTGAAAGGGCGGTGTCCTGACCGCTAGACGATGGGCGCGCTCAGATGTGAGCGCTTATAGTTGCGTCGCGACAAACCGGCAACCCGTCTGCCGCCGGCTGCGACAACTTTTTTCCTTTGGCTCCAAACCGCGTCTTTCCGACAGCCAAGCTGGTTTTTGCGGCATGATGCAACGCCGCCGAAGGGCCTTCGCGGTGACGGAAGATCCTCGCCCTAGCCGCGCCTGCGGCAACGCCAGTTCCAGTCGCGCTCCGGTCCGACATCGACGTGAACGGATTCGGTGTGGCAGTAGGTGCCGACGCCGCCGCGGCCCGGCATGGTGCGGATGTAGCTCGCCAGTTCCCACTTCGAGACGCCGGGGACCTGGATGTCGGCGGCGGCGCAGTACATGTGCAGCGAATTCTTGGCGCCGTTGGCGCGGCGGTTGCGGGCCGGATCGCGGTAGCCGGAGGTGACCGTCATCTTGCGGCCGTAGTGGCCTTCGATCGTCTTCAGCACGCGAACCAGCGACGGCTTCAAGCAGGCGACATCGACGCTTTCGTTCTGTTTCAGGAGGCCGTTGGGCGCCAGCCGGGCGAGGCCGGCGGCGGAGGCGACCTGGTAGGCGCCACCCGAACCTTCGTCTTCGTTGAGATCGACGTCACTCTCATCGTCGAGGCCGGATTTGCGCTTGATCTCGAACAGCGCCGTCTGTCGCACGCCGGGCAGCGCATCGGCCGTGAAGTGGCTGGTATCGCCCGTCGACACCAGCTGCACCGGCTTTTCAGCCGGATTGGCCGAGGCCAGGGTAACGGTGGGTTTTGCCGCAGGCGTCGCCTTGGCCTGCACGACCGTTGGCTGCCCGCCCGATCTGCTGTTGGCCGGCGATGCTGCCGAAGCGGGGGTGGCGCTGAACAGCGAGGCCAGGAAATTTTTCTTCGGTGCGTAGGCCTGTGGCTGCGGCATCTCGCCGGCGGTCACATAGACCGGGTTGTTCATCGCCGGCGCTGCGGCCTTGGCGTCGGGCTTCGATGCATCAGCACTGTTCTGTGCCACGGCCTGATCGGCCGTCTGGGCGTTTGGTTGCAGCGGCTGCGGCGTGTGTCCCGCGATCGTCTCGGCTGCCGTGGGAACGGCGATCGGGAAGCCGGCATCGGGCTTGGCCCCTGGCTTGGCCACTGGCACATAGGCCACCTGCTCGGGAAGGTTGGCGTCACCGTCGGCATTCATCGTCATTTGTGCGGTCGTCATCTGCGACGATGATGCGGCCGTGCTGGCCTGGGGCGCACCGGCGGCCGTGCTGATTTCGGTAGCCGAGGTATTATAGCCTGGCATGCCGACCGACATGGTCGGGTCGCCGGCCGAGGTGCAGGACGCCAGGAGCACCGAGAAAAGCGCCGCCACAATGGCGCGGCTTTCTCCCTTCGCGAGGCGCGATCCTGCTGATCTCAAAACAAAATTCCCCCTCGATATCCGACCGGTTCGTCATTGGCGCGGCGTCGAAACGTCTCGTCGAAATGACCCTTGTTCCCCGAACCGGAAACGAGACCTGTGTCAAATCTGCAAGCCTCAAAGTAATTTGGCGGCTAGAGGATGAATCAAGGCTGCTCAGGGTTGACGGCACCATTTCGCCCGCTTTTGGCGGCGCGTCAACTCACCACACATTACAGATGGTTACACGCGCACCTTGACATAGGTGCCGGGGGCTTCGCCTAGAACTTGCATATGCTCGCCCGGTTTGCGGGCCGGTACGCGGGTATTGTCCCTGGCTTCGATCCAGCGTTGCCAGTGCGGCCACCAGGAACCGGGATGGTCGGTGGCCCCGGCGAGCCACTGGTCGAAGTCGCCGGCCGGCTTGCCGCCGGTCGAGTAGTGATATTTCTGCGCCGCCGGCGGATTGACGACCCCGGCGATGTGGCCGGAGCCGGCCATGACGTAATCGACCTCGCCGCCGAAATATTTCGAGCCGAGGAATACCGACAGCGCCGGCGCGATATGGTCCTCCTTAGAGGCGAGGTTGTAGACCGGCATGGTAACGTCCTTCAGCGAAACCGTGCGGCCCGCCAGTTCCATCATGCCTTGCGAAAGCCTGTTCTCGAGATAGCAATTGCGCAAATAGAAGGAATGGTTGGCAGCGCCCATGCGGGTCGAATCGGCATTCCAGTAGAGCAGGTCGAAGGGCAGGGGATCCTTGCCGCGCATGTAGTTGTTGACGACATAGGGCCAGATCAGGTCGCCCGAGCGCAGCATGTTGAATGCAGTCGCCATCTTGGTGCCGTCGAGATAGCCTTTTTCGTTCATCGCCTTTTCGACGGCCGCGACCTGTTCCTCGTCGACGAACACTTTTAGATCGCCGGCATAGGTGAAATCGACCTGGGTGGTGAAGAAGGTCGCCGATTTGATGCGGTGGTCGCCTTCCTGCGCCATCAAGGCCAGCGCTGCCGCCAACAGCGTGCCGCCGACGCAATAGCCGATGGCGTTGACTTGCCTTTCGCCGGTGGCCTTCTCGATCGTGTCGAGGCCGTATTGCAGGCCCTCCCTGATATAGGCCTCCCAGCTCTTGGCGCCGTGCCGCTCATCCGGGTTGATCCAGGAGATGACGAAGACGGTGTGGCCTTGCTCGACCGCCCAGCGAATGAAGGATTTTTGCGGGTTGAGGTCGAGGATGTAGTATTTGTTGATCCATGGCGGGCAGATCAGCAGCGGCCGCTTGAGCACGGTGTCGGTAGTCGGTTCGTATTGCAGGATTTCGGCGACGTCGCTGCGGCCGACCACCTTGCCCGGCGTGGTGGCGAGATTCTTGCCGATCTCGAAAGGCGAATAATCGGCCTGCCGCAGCTTCAGGTCGCCCTTGCCGGCGGCAATGTCCTCGGCCAGCATCTTCATGCCGCGCACCAGGTTTTCGCCGTTGGAGGCGACAGTCTCGCGAAACAATTCCGGATTGGTCAGGATGAAATTCGACGGCGAGATGGCATTGGACACCTGCTTGACATAAAAGCCGGCCTTGTGGCGGGTGTGCTCGTCCAGGCCGTCGGCGTGCTCGACCAGTTCGGCCGCCCAGCGCGAGGTGACCAGATACGCCTGTTTGAGGAAATCGAAGAAGGCGTTGCGGCCCCATTCCGGGTCCTGGAAACGCTTGTCGCCGCGCTCGGGCTTGACCGCGTCCTCGGCGTCCTCGGCGCCGGCGCCGATGCGCTGGACGGCGTTGGCCCAGACGGTCATGTAGCCGGAAAACAGCCGCGTTTGCGCCTCCAGCGCGCGCTGCGGGTCGGAGAGCCAGTATTCGGTGAGCTTGGAGAACGTCTTCACCATGTCGACGACCGGCTCGGCGACGTGATCGCGCACCTCGCCCTTTTCCCGCGGCTCGGCCCATGCCGAGGCGGCCTTGCCGGCCTGCTCGATCATGCGGGCCATGTTCAGGGCGAAGCGTTCCGGGTCCTTCACCAGATATTGCTCGACGGTCGAAGGTTGGTCATCTTCCGCTTTGCCCGAATCGGGTGTTTTGGACATGGTTCGCGGGGTTCCTCCCGAAGCGTTTTGTTGACATATTACCATGGGATATCGAACAGGGTCCAATGTGCTCTAACCCGGCCGCCAGGAAAACAATATGACGATTAATATTGGCAAGAACGTTTTTTCCGGCACTGGTCGTTTTTGCCGCATGGCGCTCGTCCTGTTGGCGATGGCCGGTTGCACGAGCAGCAACATAGAAGGTGCAGCGCCCGCCACCGGCCTTGTCGGCGCGAAGGACACCGGTTCCTATCCGAACCTGAACATCCGGCCGCAGGTGGCGGCCGAGCAATTCACCGACGAGGAAAAGAATGCCAAGCTCGCCCAACTGAAGGCCGAGGAGCAGAGCCAGGCCGCCAAGGGCGGCGGCGTCAAGGTTGCGGACCAGGCAGCGCTGGACCAGCTGGCCAAAAAACACGGCGCCGAGGCGCTGAAGCAGATCGAAGGCAAATGCGACCCCGCTCTCGACCCTAGTTGCAAATAAGCTTATACGCGCGACCGCAACCTCACTGTCTGGAACTGCCATGGAAGAATTTCACAAGGTCCGCCGGCTTCCGCCCTATGTCTTCGAACAGGTCAATCGGCTGAAGGCCAGCGCCCGTTCGCGCGGCGCCGACATCATCGACCTTGGCATGGGCAATCCGGACCTGCCGACGCCCAAGGCCATCGTCGACAAACTCTGCGAGGTGGTACGCGATCCGCGCACGCACCGCTATTCGTCGTCGCGCGGCATTCCGGGCCTGCGTCGTGCCCAGGCCAACTACTATGCCCGCCGCTTCGGTGTGAAGCTCGACCCGGACAGCCAGGTGGTGGCGACGCTCGGCTCGAAGGAGGGCTTTGCCAATATGGCGCAGGCGATCACCGCCCCCGGCGATGTGATCCTGTGCCCCAACCCGACCTATCCGATCCACGCCTTCGGCTTCATTATGTCAGGCGGCGTCATCCGCTCGCTGCAGGTCGAGCCGGACGACGGCTTCATCCCGGCGTTGGAGCGCGGCATCCGCCATTCGATCCCGAAGCCGCTGGCACTGATCCTCAATTATCCATCCAACCCGACGGCACTGGTCGCTTCGCTCGATTTCTACAAGGAGGTGGTGGCCTTCGCCAGGAAGAACGACATCATCATCCTGTCGGATCTTGCCTATTCGGAGATCTATTTCGACGGCAATCCGCCGCCTTCGGTGCTGCAGGTGCCGGGCGCCATAGACGTCGCCGTCGAGTTCACCTCGATGTCGAAGACCTTTTCGATGCCGGGCTGGCGCATGGGTTTTGCGGTCGGCAATGAACGGCTGATCTCGGCGCTGACGCGAGTGAAATCCTATCTCGACTACGGCGCCTTCACGCCAATCCAGGTGGCGGCGGCGCATGCACTCAACGGCGACGGCGCCGACATCGCCGAAGTGCGCGACGTCTACCGCAAACGCCGCGATGTCATGGTCGACGCTTTCAGCCGCGCCGGCTGGACCATTCCCGCACCGGCGGCTTCGATGTTCGCGTGGGCGCCGATCCCGGAGCCGTTCAAGCACCTGGGCTCGCTTGAATTCTCCAAGCTCCTGATCGAGCACGCCGACGTCGCGGTGGCGCCGGGCGTCGGCTTCGGCGAGCATGGCGACGATCACGTGCGCATCGCGCTGGTCGAAAACGAGCACCGGATCCGGCAAGCGGCGCGCAATATCAAGCGCTTCCTCGCATCCAGCGCCAAGCAGCCGAATAACGTCGTGCCGCTCGCCGCGCATCGCTGAGTGGTTCAGTCACAGCCATGACCGACCCTGCCAGCATGAACGTCCAGGCCGTCGTTTATGTCAGGCTAATCGATGAGTCGGTTTCCGTTTGGCGGCCCGTACAAGCAAAACAAATTAGTCCGACCACATACCTCATCTTGGACCAGCCCATACCAGCCTCGGAAGTGTGGGAGTTTCAGCCCGGGACTATAGTCACCGTGACCCGGAAGCCTGATGAAAACGACGACTATCTGGTTGCGGTCGAAAATCAATTCTAGCTGGCGGACAGACTCTCGGATGACTGAAGCGTTGCGTGTTGGAATTGCCGGCCTCGGCACCGTCGGTGCGTCGGTGGCCCGCGTGCTGCGCGACAAGGCGGCTGAACTGACGCGGCAGTGCGGACGCGACATCGTCGTGTCGGCGGTTTCCGCCCGCGATCCCAAACGCGACCGCGGCGTTGATCTTGGCACAGCACAGTGGTTCGACGACGCCGTCAAGATGGCGCAGACCGCCGAGATCGACGTGTTCGTCGAGCTGATCGGCGGCGACGAAGGCCCATCACGTTCGTCCGTCAAAGCGGCGCTCGAGGCCGGCCGACATGTCGTCACCGCAAACAAGGCGTTGCTTGCCAAACACGGGGTGGCATTGGCCGAGATCGCCGAGAGGAAAGGCGTGCTGCTCAACTACGAGGCGGCGGTGGCCGGCGGCATTCCGGTTATCAAGACAATGCGCGAGGCGATGGCCGGCAATTCGGTGACCCGCGTTTTCGGCATCCTCAACGGTACCTGCAACTACATTCTGACGCGCATGGAAGCCGAGGGCCTGTCTTTCGATGCCTGCCTGAAGGATGCGCAACGGCTGGGCTATGCCGAAGCCGACCCGACCTTCGACATCGAGGGTCACGACACCGCGCACAAGCTGTCGATCCTGACCAGCCTTGCCTTCGGCACGAGGATCGCCGCCAACGATATCTACATGGAAGGCATCTCCAACATCAGCCAGGCGGACATCCGCGCGGCCAGCGATCTCGGCTACCGGATCAAGCTGCTTGGCGTCGCCCAACGCACCGAAAGCGGCATCGAGCAGCGCGTGCACCCGACCATGGTGCCGACGGCCTCGGTCATCGCGCAGGTGCACGGCGTCACCAATGCGGTGGCGATCGAAACTGACATCCTCGGCGAATTGCTGCTTTCCGGCCCTGGCGCCGGCGGCAACGCCACCGCGTCGGCGGTGATCGGCGACATTGCCGACATCGCCAAGAGCCGGCCTGGCTTCCAGCATGGTCCGGTCTTCGGCCGGCCGGCGAAGGAATTGAAGCCTTATAAGAAAGCGCAGATGCGCAGCCATGCCGGCGGTTATTTCATCCGGCTGACCGTACACGACCGCCTCGGCGTCTTCGCGGCAATAGCCAAGCGCATGGCCGACAACGACATTTCGCTGGAATCGATCGTCCAGCATGCCGCCGGGCCGGAAACCGAGGCACAGAAGACCGTCATCCTGGTGACCCACGAGACGACCGAGGCGGCGGTGCGCAAGGCCGTCGACGGCATCACCAGGGACAGCCTTCTGACCGACAAGCCGCAAGTCATCCGCATCGAGCGGGCCGGATAGCAGTCTCACATTTTGCGTTTAATCGATTGATATTGCTGCGCTTTCAAAAAGGCCCAGCGCAGGTCTTGCTGTTGTCACGGGGCTTTGACACAAGAAGCGCGTCTCTGGCGGGAGGCTAATGCATGTCGCCCAAAAGTGTGCAGCGGTTTTGGGACAACGACATGCATAATAAAAACAAAGTGCCAACGAGGATTGTCCATCGATGAATGTGGCCCAGAACATTGTCGCCGGCCTCGACCGGATACTGACCATGGAATTGGTGCGCGTCACCGAACGCGCCGCGGTCGCGGCCGCCAGATTGCGCGGACGTGGCGACGAGAAAGCCGCCGACCAGGTCGCGGTCGATGCCATGCGGCAGGAGCTCAACCGTCTTGCCATCAACGGCACGGTGGTGATCGGCGAGGGCGAGCGCGACGAGGCGCCGATGCTCTATATCGGCGAGGAGGTCGGTACCGGCAAAGGCCCGGCTGTCGACATAGCGCTCGATCCGCTCGAAGGCACGACGATCTGCGCCAAGAACCTGCCCAACGCATTGGCCGTTATCGCCATTGCCGAAAAAGGCAACCTTTTGTTCGCGCCGGACGTCTATATGGACAAGATCGCGATCGGCCCGGGCTATGCCGACGGCATCATCGACATCGATGCCTCGCCGGCCGAAAACATCGCCAGCCTTGGCCAGGGCCAAGGGCGTGCCGGTGGCGGAGATCACCGCCTGTATTCTCGACCGGCCGCGCCATGGCGCCTTGATCGAAGCCGTGCGGGCGACCGGAGCCGCAATTCGTCTGATCGGCGATGGTGATGTCGCCGGGGTCATCCATACCACCGACCCGGACGAGACCGGCATCGACATCTATCTCGGCACCGGCGGCGCGCCGGAAGGCGTGCTCGCAGCTGCCGCCTTGCGCTGCACCGGTGGCCAGATGCAGGGCAAGTTGATCCTCGATACGCCGGAAAAGCTGGCGCGCGCCGCCAAGATGGGCATCTCCGACCCTAAACGGATCTACCACACGCAAGACATGGCACGCGGCGACGTGCTGTTTGCCGCGACCGGCGTCACCGACGGCAATATGCTGGCCGGCGTCAAGTTCGGCCGCAATTTCATCACCACGCACACGATCGTCCTGCGATCGTCATCGCGGACCGTGCGCGAAATCAAGGCCAGGCACCAGGATCTGGAAAAGTTTTGATTTCGACTCAGTTAGCCGTTGCATACTGTGCGCAATGACAAATTGCAGACGGCGCGTCACGTGACGGGGGAAAGACGCTTTTTCCTCGATGTCAGGCAGTCGGCCACCGGCGTTTCCTGGGAACACCGGCTGACCGAGCGGCAGGACATGGCCGCGCTCGCCATCGCGCAAGGGTATGGCGTGCCTGACATCGTGGCACGCGTGCTGGCCGGGCGTGGCGTCACCGCCGAGCAGACCGAGCGGTTTCTGGATCCGACCATCCGCAACCTGCTGCCCGACCCGGCATCGCTGACCGACATGGACAAGGCCGCCTCTCGCATCGCCCAGGCGGTGATGGCCAGGGAAAAGGTGGCGATCTTTGGCGACTACGATGTCGACGGCGCCGCCTCATCGGCGCTGCTCAAGCGCTTTCTCGCACATTTCTCGGTGCCGTCGGAGATCTACATACCGGACCGCATCTTCGAGGGTTACGGCCCCAATCCGGAAGCGATGCGCGAACTCGTTTCGCGCGGCGCGACGCTGATCGTCACCGTCGATTGCGGCACCAATAGTGCTGCTTCCATCGACGCGGCGAAGGCCGCCGGCGCCGACGTCGCGGTGCTCGATCACCATCAGGTCGGCGGGCCGTTGCCGGCGGCGGCTGCGGTCGTCAACCCCAATCGCGAGGACGACCTTTCCGGACAAGGCCATCTTTGTGCGGCCGGTGTCGTCTTCCTTTGCCTGGTGCAGACCGCGAAGATCCTGCGCGGCCGCCTGCCGGATGCCGCACCGCCGGACCTGCTTGGCCTGCTCGATCTGGTGGCGCTTGGCACCGTCTGCGACGTGGTGCCGCTCACCGGCATCAACCGCGCCTTCGTTGTCAAGGGGCTGCAGGTTGCGCGGCAGCAGAGGAACGAAGGGCTGGCGGCACTGGCGCGGGTCTCGCGTATCGGCGAGCCGATCAACACTTTCCATCTGGCCTTTCTGATCGGTCCGCGTATCAACGCCGGCGGGCGCATCGGCGACGCAGCACTTGGCAGCCGCCTGCTTGCAACCGACGACCCGGTCGAAGCCCGCACCATCGCCGAGACGCTGGATCGGCTCAACCAGGAGCGGCAGTCGATGGAGCAGGAGATGCTGGCCGCGGCGCGCTCAGAGGCCGACGCCGAGCTTGCCGGCGGCAATGGTCCGGCCATCGTGGTCACAGCCAGCAGCAACTGGCACCCGGGCATTGTCGGCCTGCTTGCCTCGCGGCTCAAGGACCATGCAAGACGGCCGGCCTTTGCCATCGCCTTCAACGCCAATGGTGTCGGTACCGGTTCAGGCCGTTCAGTGTCTGGCTTCGACCTCGGCCGGTTGGTACGCGAGGCTGCCGATGCCGGACTGATCGTCAAGGGCGGCGGCCACGGAATGGCGGCCGGCATCACTGTCGAGCGGGCGAAGCTCGGCGAACTCAGGGCTTTCTTCGAAGAGCGCGCGGCGGTGGATGTGTTCCGCCTGCAAGGCGAGGAGAGCCTGGCGATCGACGGCGCGCTTGCCGCCGAGGGCGCGACGCTTGCGCTGCTCGATGCGCTTGAGAAGGCAGGGCCGTTCGGCGCCGGGCATGTTGCGCCGGTGTTCGCGCTGCCGCGCCACCGGCTTGTCGATGCGCGGGCGGTCGGCAGCAACCACATCCGCGCCGACCTGCAGTCGGAAAGCGGCGGCCGCATCCAGGCGATCGCCTTTCGCGCCGTCGACACGGCTCTTGGCGAATTCCTGTTCAAGAACAGGGGTAAGCCGGTGCATGTCGCCGGCTCGCTGTCGGGCAACCACTGGAACGGCAACCGCACGGTGCAATTTCGTATCGTCGACGCGGCGCTTGCCTGAGAGCTCGCTGCCGCCCTGCCTAAGCGAGGACGGTCTGCAGCCGGGTCAGGTCGCCGATCTGCGCCATCGTTGCCTGGTAGCCGATACGGATCGCTTCGTCGGCGCGGTGGAATTCGGTCAGGCCGATATGGCTGAGCTTCGGCTGCAGCGATATGTCCGGCGGGTCGCCGGCCAGCCTGGCGCGCGAAATGCGGTCCTGGATGATGTTGAAGGCCTCGACCATGACGCCGGTAATGCCGAGCCGCGTCTCGCGCGACTGGCGTTCGGGATCGGCGTGGCCGGCCCTCGGCGCGTCTTTCTCGATGACCAGCTCGCCGGCATTGTGCTTGATCACCGCGGCGCGGCCGAACAGATCGTAGTGAAGGTTCACCGCAACTACGAGCGGCTGCTCGTAGGCACGGCAGACCGAGACCGGCACCGGATTGACCAGTGCGCCGTCAACCAGCACACGCCCATTGCAGGCGACCGGCTCGAACACGCCGGGCAGCGCGTAGGAGGCGCGCATTGCGGTGCTCAACGAGCCGCTCGACAGCCAGATCTCATGGCCGGTGCGGATTTCCGAAGCGACGCAGACGAATGGTTTTGGCAGGTCCTCGAAGCGGATGCCGGCTATGTGCTCGCGCAGCCGCGCATCGAGCTTCATGCCACCGAACAGGCCGCTGCCGCGTAGATTGAGGTCGAGAAGGCCAAAAATGCGCCGCCTGGTCAGGCTGCGCGCGAATTCTTCCAATTCGTCGAGTTTGCCGGCAACATAGCAGCCGCCGACCAGCGCGCCGATCGATGTTCCGGCGATCATCGACACTTCGATGCCGGCTTCGTCAAGCGCGCGCAGCACGCCGATATGCGCCCAGCCGCGCGCACAGCCGCCACCCAATGCCAGCGAAATCCCAGTTTTGCCCGGAGATTTGGTTTCGGATGCGCCCGCGGCCGAGGAGAGGCCATTGGCCTCCCGAACGTCAGGTCTGTTGCGCAATGACGCCCAGTCGAGCATCACAATCTCCCTTGTCCCACGGTCATCCTATAGGCGGGCCGTATCGAAATCATGAATATACGTGGCTGAAGTGCTGCGAATGGTTCATATTGATGGTGTATTGGGCTTTCGATACGTTTTTTCCGCATCGAACAGCGGCTTGCTGCCGTCGCTGGCAAGCGTCCCTTTGCCATCGCTCAGCCCCACCGTCCGATAAAAGCATGAACGTCGGCCGGTGTGACAAGTTGCTTGGTGACCCAGCACTTTGACGCGCAACCATATCGCGTCCTGGTCACAATCCGTGAGCATCTCGACAACCTCCTGGACATTGCCCGAGGTTTCGCCCTTCTTCCACAGCGCGTTGCGCGAACGCGACCAGTAGTGCGCGATGCCGGTCTCGAGCGTCAGCGCCAGTGCCTCGGCATTCATGTGCGCGACCATC
This sequence comes from Mesorhizobium sp. M0145, assembly GCF_040322355.1. Lineage (NCBI taxonomy): Bacteria > Pseudomonadati > Pseudomonadota > Alphaproteobacteria > Hyphomicrobiales > Phyllobacteriaceae > Mesorhizobium > Mesorhizobium sp. M0145. The sequence continues at coordinate 27,434 of NZ_JAMYTK010000005.1, read as the reverse complement.
AGCAGCATGCCGTCTTTGGCATCGGTGACGACGGCGGTGACGAGGCCGCCGGCATCGAAGCGCGGCGAAAGGACCGTGCCTTCCTCAAGCGCCTTCTTGTCTGAGGGAGCTTTCGGGAACTCCAATGCCGACATTCGCCGGTCCTTATTTAACTAAGGTGGGGCGGGTCTGATCAGTTCCGCCGCCGCGCACCATGGTGACGAAGCGGACCTGCTCTTCGGGTGTATCCTTGAAGACGCCGGTGAAGGTCGAGGTCAGCGTGGTGGAGCCCTGTTTGCGGATACCGCGCATGGCCATGCACATATGCTCGGCCTCGAGCATGACGGCGACGCCACGCGGATTGAGCACGTCCTGGATGACCCCGGCAATCTGCGCCGTCATCGCTTCCTGGGTCTGCAGACGATGGGCGAAGATGTCGACGACGCGGGCGATCTTGGACAGGCCGACGACCTTGCCGTCCGGCAGATAGCCGACATGCGCCTTGCCGATGATCGGCACCATGTGGTGCTCGCAATGCGAGTGGAACGTGATGTCCTTGACGATCACGAGGTCATCGTAGCCGGCGACTTCCTCGAAGGTGCGGCCGAGTTCCTCGGCCGGACACATGTCGTAGCCGTTGAACATTTCGCGGAACGCCTTAGTGACGCGCTTCGGCGTGTCGATCAGACCCTCGCGGTCAGGGTTGTCGCCGGTCCAGCGCAGCAAGGTGCGCACCGCGGCTTCGACTTCGGCCTCGCTTGGCCGGTCGGTGACCGGCTTTTCCATATAGGCCGACTGCGGCATGAGTTTCTTGATAACGGCGTCCATAAAGGCGTCTCCCGTAGTTCCTCTCTTAGGAGGAACGAGTTGAACGGACCACGACCTTTCGGGTGTTAGAAACTCGCCCGGTTTCCAGCCCGTAAGTGGCGTGAACAGATTTGGGCATGACGAGGTTTGTGGTCGCCTTGTCGATACCCGACTACCGCCATTATATATGTTCGTGCCGAGCGAAAGGAAGACGCCAGAGCGGCAATCGCTGTTCGCTGGGCGGCGACGGATTGGAAAAATATGATCGACGATGTCTACAATGCGAAAATTCTGGGTTTTGCCGGAAATATCGCACGGATCGGCCGGCTCGACCGGCCCGACGCAACCGCACGAGCACATTCCAAACTGTGTGGCTCGACGGTGACCGTCGATCTGAAGATGGATGACGGCGTCGTCAGCGATTTCGCGCATGACGTGAAAGCCTGTGCGCTTGGCCAGGCGTCGTCTTCGATCATGGCGCAGCACGTCGTCGGCGCCAGTGCAGAAGAATTGCGCAGCGTGCGCGAGACGATGCTGAAGATGCTGAAGGAAAATGGCCCGCCGCCCGAAGGCCGCTTCGCCGACCTGAAATACCTGGAGCCGGTGCGCGACTATAAGGCGCGCCACGCCTCGACCATGCTGACCTTCGACGCAGTGGTCGACGCGATCGGCCAGATCGAAAAGAAGCGGGCGGAAGAGGCGGCCTAAACCTTGGCGAGAAAACGCCGGCTTTCGGCGAATTCCGCCCGGACCCAGTCGGCAAAAGCCCTGGCCGGCTCGGAAAGGTCATTCAGCCTTCTGGCCACTAGCCAATAGGCGCCCGACGCGACGTCGATGTCGAAAGGCTTGATCAGCGCGCCGGACGCAAGTTCTTCGCCGATCTGCAAAAGATCGCCCAGCGCGACACCATGTCCAAGCAAGGCTGCCTGCTTCGAAAGCGAAGCATCGGCCAGCATCGGGCCGCGCGCAGGCACGGCATCAGCCGTCACGCCCGCCGCTTCGAACCAGCGCGCCCAAGCCTGACGGTTTTCTTCGTGCAGCAATGTATAGCGACCAAGGTCGATCGGCTTTTCCAGAGCTGGGCCGGATGCAAGAAGTGCCGGCGACAGAACTGGGGAATCGACGACCGCGGCAAGCTGTTCGGCTTCGCTGCGTGGCCATGAGGTGGCGTGCGCACTGAAACGTAGGGCAAGTTCGGGCTGATCGCTGCGAAACTCTATCAACCTCGGGTCGACCTCAAGGGAAACGTCGATGTCGGGTCGCAACTCGCGAAACCGGTTGAGCCGCGGCACCAGCCATACGGATGCGAGCGATGGCTCGACGCTGACACGTACCAGGACTGCGTCGGGGCCGCCGTCAATTCCGAAAGCAGCCTGTCGATGCCCTCGAAACTTCTGACCAACTGGTCGTGCAGCCGCCGGCCGGTGTCGGTCAACTCGACGCGGCGATGATGGCGGAAGAACAAAGGTTGGCGCAGGAAGGTTTCGAGCTCGCGGATCTGTCGGCTGATCGCCGCCTGCGAAACATAAAGCTCCTCGGCCGCACGGCTGAAGCTCAGGTGACGACCGGCTGCTTCGAAGCTTCTGAGAGCCGTCAGGGGGAGGTGTCCGCGCTTCATTCGCATAACTCAGAGTTATCTGACGTGGACGTTATACTCGTTTGAAGAGCAAGGCCAGCGGCGCTCTAATCGGTGCTCAAGGAGTGCCGCCATGATCCAGTTTCTCAACGTTCTGGGCGATGTCCTGCGGATCGCGACGTTTCAGTGGTACGACGAGAAACCGCATAGGGATTGGTGCGAGGAGAGGCCGCCGACCAGCGTCGCCGTATGTCGAAGGCCGACGCCCGACCGCTACCCGGTTCGCCGTACCAGGCCATGATGGGATTGCCGGAACGGCATTGCGTTCCTGGCCCGATGCGCACATCTATCGCGTAGGGAAACGCGATGTGGAGACTGCGGTGGTCGGCCAACATCGGCAAGCGCACGGCGCCAGACCGATTCGACAAGGACGCAATTGGCCCGGCCCGTGGCGCAAGACGCCGGGCCGCGTCTTCGGCACGTCGCTTGTCCGACTCTACCAGCTGACGCTGTCCGGCTTCGTCGGCAATTCCTGCCGGCATCTGCCGACCTGTTCCGAATACGCGCACGAAGCGATCGCCCGCCACGGGCTGTGGGCCGGCGGCTGGATGGGGTTTTTCCGGGTGCTGCGCTGCGGACCGTTCGGCACGCACGGCATCGACCGGGTGCCTGAGGCACTGGCTGATCGCTACCTCTGGTTCACGCCATGGCGGTACTGGCGGATCGGGAAAAAACGTGGCGAGCTGGACAGTTGACCGCAACTGTGCGGTGCACAAAGGGATCGCTTTCTACGCTCTGGTAGGGTTAACCGCAGCTTGCGCTGACACAGCGCATTTGAGACAAAATCGAGACAAGACACCTCGCTAAGCCGCTCCTGACACCCTTCAGGAGAGATTACCAAATGCGCCGGATAGATCGTCTTCCCTTCGTTTTCGCCGTGGTTCTCTATGTCCTGGCGTGGCTGATGGGTTTTCCGATCCGTACGCAATCGGCGCCGCTCGGGGACGTCGAATGCACGCTGATCGTCGACGCCGCAAGCGGCGAGACGCTGTATCGCCAAGGGACCTGCGATCAACGCTTCAGCCCCGCCTCGACATTCAAGGTTCCGCTGGCGCTGATCGGCTATGATGCTGGAATCCTGAGCGACGAGCATACGCCAACCTGGGAGTACAAGGCAGAGTTCAATGCCCCGAAACGGGACCGCAAGACCGTCGACCCGACGATCTGGGAAAGGGATTCGGTCCTTTGGTTCTCACGCGAGATTACGCGCCGGCTCGGCAGCAAACAGTTTGCCGGCTATGTGTCCAGATTGGACTATGGTAACACCGAAGTCTCCGGCACTGCCGGCAAGAATGACGGCCTCACCCATTCCTGGGTGAATTCTTCGCTCAAGATATCTCCGGTCGAGCAGGTCGATTTCCTGCGCAAGCTGCTGGCGCGGAAACTGCCGGTCTCGGACAAGGCCCATGCGATGACCAGCGCGATTGTCCCGACCTTCCGGGCAGGCGGCTGGACGGTGCAGGGCAAGACTGGAACGACCAGGCTCGGCGACAGCGCCGACAAGCGCTCGCTTGGCTGGTTTGTCGGCTGGGCGCAGACCGATGCTCGCAAGATCGTCTTTGCCCGCCTGGCAGTCGATACGAAACGTTCCGACACGCCAAAGGGGCTCAAGACGCGGGCGATGTTCCTGAAAGATCTGCCGAATCTCCTCAGGTGACCTACATCCGGCTTTACGGCGCCGAAAACTGCCCATAAAAGACCGCTCGCCGCCGGACGCATCCGGCTTTTGCCTGATGCATGTCGTTACCCCAAAACCGCTGCGCACTTTTGGGCGACATGCATTTTCACCACCCGCGCTCGTTTGCGGGACTGGATAGGAGAATCTTATGCTGAATTCCGTTTCCCTGACATTTCCCGATGGTTCCGTTCGCGATTACGACGCGGCGATGACCGGCGCCGGCCTGGCGGAATCGATCTCGAAGTCGCTGGCCAAGAAGGCCGTTGCCTATTCGATCGACGGCACAGTGCGCGATCTTTCCGACCCGATCGGCAGATCGGGCAAAGTCGAGATCATCACCCGCGAGGACCCGCGTGCGCTGGAGCTCATCCGCCACGATGCAGCCCATGTGCTGGCCGAAGCCGTGCAGGAACTTTGGCCGGGAACGCAGGTGACCATCGGGCCGGTGATCGAAAACGGATTCTACTACGATTTTGCCCGCAACGAGCCGTTCACGCCCGACGATTTCCCGGTGATCGAGAAGAAGATGCGCGAGATCATCGCGCGCAACAAGCCGTTCACCAAAGAGGTGTGGTCGCGTGAGAAGGCGAAAAGGATCTTCGCCGACAAGGGCGAGCGCTACAAGCTCGAGCTGATCGACGCCATCTCCGAGGATCAGGATCTCAAGATCTATGCACAGGGCGACTGGTTCGATCTTTGCCGCGGCCCGCATATGGCCGCGACTGGCCAGATCGGCAACGCCTTCAAGCTGATGAAGGTCGCCGGCGCCTATTGGCGCGGCGACAGCAACAACCCGATGCTGACCCGCATCTACGGCACGGCCTGGGCCGACCAGGCGCAGCTCGAAGCGTATCAGACGATGCTGGAGGAGGCCGAGAAGCGCGACCACAGGAAGCTCGGCCGTGAGATGGACCTGTTCCACTTCCAGGAGGAGGGCCCCGGGGTCGTGTTCTGGCACGCCAAGGGCTGGAGGATGTTCCAGAACCTGGTCAATTACATGCGTCGCCGCCTCGACGAGCAGGGCTATCAGGAGGTCAACGCGCCGCAGGTGCTCGACAAGAGCCTGTGGGAGACGTCAGGCCATTGGGGCTGGTACCGGGACAACATGTTCAAGGTGACGGTTGCTGGCGACGACACCGACGACGACCGGGTGTTTGCGCTGAAGCCGATGAACTGCCCCGGTCACGTCCAAATCTTCAAGCACGGGCTGAAATCCTACCGCGATCTGCCGGTAAAACTTGCGGAATTCGGCAATGTGCATCGCTATGAGCCGTCCGGCGCGCTGCACGGGCTGATGCGCGTGCGCGGCTTTACCCAGGACGATGCGCACATCTTCTGCACCGAGGAACAGCTCGCCGACGAGTGCATCAAGATCAACGATCTGATCCTCTCGACCTATGCCGATTTCGGCTTCGACGAAATCACCGTCAAGCTGGCGACCCGCCCCGAAAAACGGGTCGGCACCGACGCGATGTGGGATCATGCTGAGGGCGTGCTGCAGGACGTGCTCGACAAGATCGCGGCGCGGTCGGGCAACCGGATCAAGACGGGCGTCAATCCGGGCGAGGGCACGTTCTACGGGCCGAAGTTCGAATATGTGCTGAAGGACGCCATCGGCCGCGACTGGCAATGCGGCACCACGCAGGTTGATTTCAACCTGCCGGAACGGTTCGGCGCCTTCTACATCGGCTCGGATTCGGAAAAGAAGCAGCCGGTGATGGTGCATCGCGCCATCTGCGGCTCGATGGAGCGTTTTCTCGGCATCCTGATCGAGAATTATTCCGGCCATTTCCCGCTCTGGTTCGCGCCGCTGCAGGTGGTGGTGGCGACGATCACTTCCGATGCCGACGATTACGCGCGAAAGGTCGTCGCGCAGCTGAAGGCGGCCGGGCTGATCGCCGAGGCCGACCTGCGCAACGAGAAGATCAACTACAAGGTCCGCGAGCATTCGCTGGCCAAGGTCCCGGTCATACTGGTCTGTGGCAAGCGCGAGGCCGAGGAAGAAACGGTCAATATCCGTCGTCTCGGGTCGCGCGACCAGGAATCGCTCGGCCTCGCAGCCGCCGTGAAGCTGCTTGCCGACGAGGCGGTGACACCCGACCGCAAGCGCCGCGCGGCCTGAACCAGTCGACCAGCAACGAATGGCGGTGGAGCGATCCACCGCCATTTTTTATATTTTATATGCCTGTCACGCCGCGCGCCTATCTGGCAAATCGATCGACGCGCGCGTCGGCAACGCGCTGGCGCGACGCATGCGCAAGGCAGCTTAGAGGGGCGCGCCTCAGTCGGCGCCTTCCTCGGAATCGATGGCCGAAGCCTCGGTGGCCAGAACCTCGATGTCCTGGTTGTGCCCAGCCACCACCGTAAAATCCTTCTGGTAGATGCGGTCGCGGTTCTTGGCGATGATGGTGTAGTCGCCCTCGGCCAGCACCATCGAGGCAAAGGCGCCGACGGTTTCCTTGATCGGATCGCCGGATTCATTGAGCAACGACCAGGAGGTGTCGGCGATAGCCTCGCCGCCTGGTTCGCGCACCAGCTTCATGGTCATCTCGGCGGCACGGTGCTCGACCGTCGCTTCGGTGAGCTTGCCGGCCTCGACGCGGATGTCGGAGCGGATGACCGCGTTCACCGCGCCATAGGTCGACACGACGTGGTAGGTGCCGGCATTGAGCCGCACGACGCTGTTCGGCTCGACATCGGGTATGATGAGGGCGCGATCGCCATCGGCCGCGGCGTGGCTCTCATAGATCGAGAAGCGCAGCTTCTTCGGCGGTATGCGTACCCCGCCGGACAGCACGGCATCGAGCTTGAGGCCACCGGCATCGAGCACGAGGCTCTCGCGCTTGGCTTCCTTGCCGACGGTGATGCGCTTGGTGGCGCCGGCCCGCCCGTAGGAGGCGTGGACCAGATACGAACCCGGCTCGAGCTGGAATATGGCGGTGCCGCCATGAGCGGAGGCGACCATCGGCAGCTTGCCGTCGCTGGCCGATTCGGGTTTGAAGACGCGCCAGACGATGCCGCGCGTGATGTCGGCGCCCTTGTCGGTCAATTGCGCTGACAGCGTGATCGCCCCGCTGTTGCCCAATGCCAGCGATGTCTCGCTTTTCGGAGGCGCATAGCCCGAAATTCCGGGAAGCTTCAGCTCGCCGAGGCCGTCCACATCCTGGGCGACGGCAAGCGAAACCGGCACCATCAACAGTGCGGCAGCGAGCCATATCAGGAAAAGACGCAATGTCCCCTCAAACATGCCTTGCGTTGAAGCCCAAGGCGGTGGCAATTTCAAGGCTTAAGAGTCCGGTCGGCTTCTGCTACAGGGCTCTTTGTCCGGCGCGCCGCGCCAATGCCCAAGCCGCCCGATGTCCCGATGGTGCGCTTCAGCTCAAATTCCAGGAGACTTGCGCCCATGGCGTCGCCGATCATCGATCTTCTGCTGACCCGAAATTCCGCGCCGATCCCGGATTTGAAAGAACCGGCACCGGGCGATGCGGAGATCGCGACGATGATCGCCGCCGCCTCGCGGGTGCCGGACCATGGCCGGCTGGAGCCTTGGCGTTTCATCCTCTATCGCGGCGAGGCCCGCATCGAGATCGGCAAGAAGCTGGCAGAACTTGCCGAACAGCGCGAAGGGCCGCTGCCGGAAGGCCGGCGCAACCAGGAATTGGCGCGCTTTTCGCGGGCGCCGCTGGTCATCGGCGTGATTTCTATCCCCAGGGAAAATCCAAAGATCCCGCAATGGGAGATGTTCCTGTCCGGCGGCATGGCGGCGATGAACCTGATGCTTGCCGCCAATGCGCTGGGCTACGGCACCAACATGATCAGCAACTGGTATTCCGACGTGCCCGAGGGCAGGGCGATCCTCGGCCTGGCGCCGCATGAGCGGGTCGTCGGCTTCGTCCATATCGGCTCCTACCAGGGGCCAGCGCCGGAACGACCGCGGCCCGATCCGGCAAAGCTCTATGCCGACTATTCAGGGCCGTGGGTGGGATAATTTCGGCGCGGAACAGACCCCTAAGGATCAAGCTCCGATGCCTTGGCTCGTGCCAGGAGCCGCTCTGCGAGCTTGAGATGCGGCCGGTCGTACATCTTGCCATCCATGCCAACGACGCCGGGATTTCCTGCCGCCTCGAACGCCTCGACGATCGCCAGGGCGCTTTTCACCGCTTGCGCCGAAGGTGTGAAGGCGGCGTTGATGACCGGCACCTGCGCCGGATGGATCGCCATCTTGCCGGTGAAACCGTCGCGCTCGGCCTCGGCGCATTCGGCCTCGAAGCCGGCCATGTCGCGAAAATCCGGAAACACGGTGTCGATTGCCGCGACTTCCGCGGCACTTGCGGCAAGCATGGTCATGGTGCGGGCGAAGCGGAACACATCCGTGTAGCGGCCATTCCCGTCGCGCGTCGCGCGCGCGCCGATCGCCGCCGACAAATCTTCCGCCCCCCAGGTGACGCCGACAAGCCGCGCGCTTGCACGGGCGTAGGTCGCTGCGGCCAAGACGCCTGCGGCCGTTTCTGTGATGATCGGCAGGATCCTTATCCCTCCATCCGGCAGGCCGCTTTCGGCTTCGTGCACCCTGAGCTTGGCCGAGAGATGCTGGACATCCAGTCCGCTGTTCGACTTAGGCAGCATGATGCCGTCTGGTTTTGCTGGCACGAGCGCCGCCAGATCGTCGTCGGTCAGTCCGGTCGAAAGGTCATTGACGCGCACATAGATCGCGGAGCTGGTCCGGTGCCTGTGCTCGGCGATAAAACGCGCCGCTGTGTCGCGCGCCAGACCTTTGTTCTGCGCAGCAATCGAATCCTCGAGGTCGACGATGACCACGTCGGCGCCTACGCCAAAGCCCTTCTCCAGCTTCTTTTCCGAATCGCCGGGAACGAAGAGCAGAGAACGCATCGGCTATGCCTTTTTCATCATCATGGCTTGCCTCGTGCATTTGGCAACCAGCACATCGTTCTGGTTATAGGCGCGGTGCTCGAACTCGACGATACCGCGGTCCGGTTTCGACCTGGAATCGCGCACCGAAACCACCGTGGTCTCGACGCGAATGGTGTCGCCATGGAAGACGGGGTGCGGAAACACTGTCTCCTTCATGCCGAGATTGGCGATGGTGGTGCCGACGGTGATGTCATTGACCGAGATGCCGATCATCAGGCCAAGCGTGAACAGCGAATTGACCAGCGGCTTGCCCCATTCGCTCTTCGCCGCGAAGTCGAAGTCGATGTGCAGCGGCTGCGGGTTCAACGTCATCACCGAAAACAACATGTTGTCGCTTTCGGTCACGGTTTTGCGCAGCGTGTGCGTGAACACTTGGCCGACAGCGAACTCCTCAAGATAAAGCCCGGCCATGGTCGATCTCCTCCGCTGCTTCAGGGTTGATAGGCGTTGCATATCGCGCTCGCAAGCCAGTTAACGAACATGGTGAACCGTTCGTAAACCATTTGTGCCTACGGTCTCCGCCAGGGTCAGAAGCGTTCTGGCAAGGGGCGTAAGCAGGCGACATGGTCGTTTCGCATTTCCTGAAATGGATCCATACGGCGAAGGTGTCGGAGCGTGCTGCGGCGGCAAGCGCGCTGGCTCGCGCCTATGTCGACTCGGACCTGCCTTTCGAGGACCGCTGCGCTGCCGAGGCGGCGCTGACGCTGCTGCTCGATGACGTATCGTCGAAGGTGCGGCTGGCGATCGCCGACGCGCTTTCCATGAGCCATCATGCGCCGCCGCAGATCGTCAGCGCGCTGGCCTCGGACCAACCGGAAGTCGCAGCCTTGGTACTGGCGCGGTCGCCGCTGCTTGCCGATGCCGACCTGATCGATCGGGTTGTCGGCGGCCAGAAGGCGACGCAGAAGGTGATCGCCGACCGGCCACGCGTCTCGATGTCGGTTGCGGCGGCGATCGCCGAGATCGGCGAGCCGGAAGCCTGCGCCACGCTGCTCGCCAACAGCGGCGCCGATATCGCATCGATCAGCTTTCGGCGCATGGCCGAGCGGCACGGCCATCTGCCTCTGGTGCGCGAAGCGCTGATTGCCGACGCGCGCCTGCCCGCCGACTGCCGGCATATGCTGCTGGTCAAGCTCGGGGAGATGCTCAAGGGGTCGCCGCTGGTGCTGGCGCTGATGGGCGCCGCCAGGGCCGAGCGCGTCACGCGCGATGCTTGCATCAAGGCTTCGGTGACGCTGATCGAAGGCACGCGGACAGAGGAACATACCGCACTTGTCGAACATCTGCGCCTGCGCGGCGACCTGACCGCAAGCTTCGTCGTCCGCACCATTGCGCACGGCAAGGTCGACTTCTTTGGTTCGGCGCTGGTCGCGCTCAGCCAACAGTCCGAACAACGGGTGAGAGCACTGCTGGCCGGCGGGCATGACATAGCGTTGCAGGCACTGTTCCGCAGCGCCGGGCTTGCCGCCGCCACCCACGCCATCATTCTGCGCGCGCTGAAGGTCTGGCGCGAGGTCGCCAATGGCAAACGCCTCGCCGGCGTCCAGGAAGTCAGTTGGCTGATGCTGAAGGAATTGGGCGGACAGTCCGCCGAAGGCGATCTCGCCGGGCTGGTCAAATCGATCCATCTCGACGCGCTGCGCGAGAACGCACGCGGGCACGCGCTGGCGATCGCTGCTGCCTAAACCCGGTCTTTCGCGAAAAAATCCGGAAAATCCTCGATCGCGGCGGCGATGATGCGCAGCGAGGCGGCGATCTGCAGCATTTCGGCCGCGACGCTGCGCTCCGCGATGCCTGCTGCATACTGCCTGGCGACTGCGACGGTCGCCGTCTGCGGCTCGCCGACGCGCCTGAACAGCAGTTCGCGTGCCAGCCCGCGCAGGAAATTGGTGATGGAAAGTGCCGTTTCGGATGGCATCGTGGAACTTTGCTGCGCGTTGCGCAGCCGCAGGATTTCGAGGCCGACGGTAACCGCAGCTATGCCGCCGCCGAGAACCGCATCGCCTTTCTTGCCGGCGTTCTGCAGCAGTGGCATCAACTGGTTGATCCGGTCGTAGGCAAGGCTTTCGAAGGCCGATCGCCGCGGTAGGCGGTCGTGCAGGCAAAGGCGTGCAAGATCTTCGCGCATGGTTTGCAGGATGCGGTTGACTGTAACCCAGGGGTCGGCGGGCAGCACGACGGCGAAGACGCCGATCGCCAGAAGAATGCCGACAAGGACCGCTGCCGAATTGGCGAGGAACGGCTCCGGATCGTAGGTCATGACCTGATGTGGGCTGAGGAAGGCGAGGAAATTGATCGCAAAGGCCGTTGCCACGCCGACATAGCGCGGATTGGCCATGCCCAGTGCCGCTGGCACCAGGATCGGCACGACAAAGACCATGAACCATCCGAAGCCTGGCAAAGCCGGAAGCGCCAACTGGCCGATGAGAAACGCAAAGGGCAGGGCGAGCAACGTGCCCTCGAAGAAGTTCCATGCCGACCGGATCGGATCGGGGCGAGCGGCGAACAGGCTGGAGACGACGGCGACCAGAATGACCGTGCCGGTCGCGTCCGACCATTTCGTCGCCAGCCAGAAGCCGGCGACCAGGAGCGTGGCGATTGCTGCGCGCACGGCATTGCGCGATGCCGCACGGTAATCGCGGTGCACCACCAGCGCTGGCTGCCGCCGTTCGCGACTGGCACGAGACGGGGGAGAGCGGAGTGCATCCAGGCCGCGCAGCACTTGCTGCATTGCCTCGGCGAAGTCGGCGGCAATGGTTAGGCGGGTGACAGTGCCAGCCCAGTCAATGTCTTGCCCGGCCGCGATGTCAGGCATCTGCCGTGCCTTGCCGGCGATTGCGTCGAGCCGCGCCACCCAGGGCGCCGTATCGTCCAGCGCGCCCGGCTTGGCTACCAGTTCGCCGACAACGGCCTGCAACTCGGCGCGAACGGGGATGAGGGCTGCATTCTTCGGCGCGGCGTGGGCATGCAGCGCACGCGCCGCCGACAGGGCCGACAGAAGCTGGCCGATGGTACGCCGGACCGGATAGGCGCGGGTGGCGAGGCTCGGCCCCTCCAGCCTTGCGTAGGTGCGCATCTCGCCGAGCGTCTGGACGTCGCCGATCAGCTTGCGGTGCAGCCCGGCAAGCTTTTCCGCATCGCCGCCGGAAAAAGCGCCGTCCGCATAGGCCGCCAGGTCGAGAATGCTGCGTTTCAGTCTTGAGATGATGGCGTCGGCGGCCAGTTTCGGCAGGATCAGCCGGCTGGTCAGCGCAGCGCAGACGATACCAAGCACGATTTCCGCGCAGCGCGCCACGGCGAGATCGATGACGAGGTGCGGCTGGCCGAAAGCCGGCAGGCCGATGATCATCGCGGTGTAGCCGGCAAGCGCCGCGCCATAGGCTTCCGGATTGCGTAGCAGCGACGACACCAGCGAGCAGATGCCGATCCAGCCGGCAAGAACTGCAACCAGCAACCACGGGTTGGCATCGAAAACAGTGGTAATGCCGATCGCCGCCAGCGCGCCGGCAAGCGTGCCGAGGAGACGATAAAACCCCTTCGCCAGCACCATGCCGGCGACCGGCTGTGCGACGATGAACACCGTCATCATCGCCCATTGCGGGTGGTCGAGCTTCAGCGCATAGGCGGCCAAAATCGCGATGAGGCCGGCCGAAACGGTGCGCAGGGCAAAGATCCAGTCCGAGCGCGTCGGCCGCGTCAGGCCAGCGATCCGCGTGCCGATATCGTCCTTCAGCCGCGCCCAGGTCAAGTGCTCGTCTCCAGCTCAGAAGGCCAAGCTAGCGGCGGGAGCTCAGATATCCAGCACTTCCGTCTCGGCGAATTCCGCGCGTTCCTGGATGAACCGGAAACGGGCCTCGGGCTTGGTCCCCATCAATGCGTCGACCGCATCCTTGGTCGCCGCCTCGGCATCGATAACGTCGACCCTGAGCAGCGTGCGCTTTTTCGGGTCCATGGTGGTTTCCTTGAGCTGGGCGGCCATCATTTCGCCCAGCCCCTTGAAGCGGCCGATTTCGATCTTGCCGCGCCCGGTGAATTCGGTGCGCAGGAGTTCGTCCTTGTGCGCGTCGTTGCGGGCATAGGCGACCTTGCCGCCTTGCCGGATCGAATAAAGCGGCGGCACCGCCAGATAGAGATGGCCGCCGCGGACCAGGCTTGGCATCTCCTGGTAGAAAAAGGTGATCAGCAGCGAGGCGATATGGGCGCCGTCGACGTCGGCATCGGTCATGATGATGACCCGGTCGTAACGCAGGTCCTCGTCGCGGTATCTCGAGCGCGTGCCGCAGCCAAGCGCCTGGATGAGGTCGGATATCTGCTGGTTGGCGGCAAGCTTGTCGTTGCCGGCGCTGGCGACGTTGAGGATCTTGCCGCGCAGGGGCAGCACCGCCTGGCTGGCGCGGTCGCGCGCCTGCTTTGCCGAACCGCCGGCCGAATCGCCCTCGACGATGAACAGCTCGGCACCGGCGGCGGCATTCTGCGTGCAGTCGGCGAGCTTGCCGGGCAGGCGCAGCTTGCGCACCGCACTCTTGCGCGACACTTCCTTTTCCTGGCGGCGGCGCACCCGCTCGTCGGCGCGCGCGATCACCCATTCGAGCAGTTTCGAAGCCTCCTGCGGATTGTCGGCCAGCCAGTGGTCGAACGGGTCGCGGATGGCGCTTTCGACGATGCGGATCGCCTCGATCGTCGCCAGCCTGTCCTTGGTCTGGCCGACGAATTCCGGTTCGCGGATGAACACCGACAGCATGCCCGCCGCCGAGATCATCACATCCTCGGAAGTGACGATCGAGGCGCGCTTGTTGCCGACCAGGTCGGCATAAGCGCGCAAGCCGCGCGTCAGGACGTTGCGGAAGCCGGCCTCATGCGTGCCGCCTTCGGCGGTCGGAATGGTGTTGCAATAGGAATTGATAAAACCGTCGCCGCCGAACCAGGTTACCGCCCATTCGAGCGAACCGTGGCCACCCTGCTTCTCGCTCTTACCGGCAAACATTTCACGGGTGACCTGGAATTCGTCGCCGAGCGAGGCTTTCAGATAATCCTTGAGGCCGCCCGGAAAATGGAATTCTGCCTTGGCCGGCGTCGTGTCCTTTTCCTTGATCAGCGACGGATCGCAGGTCCAGCGGATTTCGACACCGCCGAACAGATAGGCCTTTGACCGCGCCATGCGGTAGAGCCGCGCCGGCTCGAAAGCAGCACCCTTGCCGAAAATCTGCTCGTCTGGATGGAAGCGGATCTTCGTGCCGCGGCGGTTGTGCACCTCGCCGAGCTGCTCCAGGCCGGTCACCGGAACGCCTCGCGAGAAGCGCTGGCGATAGAGCTTGCGCCCAATCGCGACCTCGACCTCGAGATGGTCGGACAGCGCGTTGACCACGGAAACGCCGACACCGTGCAGGCCGCCGGACGTCTCGTAAACCTTGCTGTCGAACTTGCCGCCTGAATGCAGCGTCGTCATGATGAGTTCGAGCGCCGGCTTCTTGAATTTCGGGTGCGGATCGACCGGAATGCCGCGGCCGTTGTCGGTTACGGACAGGTATCCGTCGGCGGAAAGCTCGACATCGATGAAGGTCGCATGGCCGGCGACCGCCTCGTCCATCGAATTGTCGATGACCTCGGCGAACAGATGGTGCATCGCCTTGTCGTCGGTGCCGCCAATGTACATGCCCGGGCGGCGGCGCACCGGCTCCAGCCCCTCCAGCACTTCGATATCGGCGGCACTGTAGCTCTCGCTGGCGTCGCGGGGCGCCGGCCGCTTCGCCGCCTGCACCAGCGGGTCGGCCGGGCGCGCGGCGGCGCGAGCCGGTTGCGGCTGCTTGTCCAATTTGGCGAAAAGATCGTTATTGTCGTCCATGCCGGTCCTGGATTCCGATGCTGCGAATCACCACCCGATACTGCCACGCTTTTTGCGGGCAGGCGACGGAGGTTCCTGTTACGTTCGAGGATAGAGCCTCTTACTGCAAAACCATTCGACAACCAAGCGGCGGAAATGGGTCGAAGCCTGGAGCATCGACGCTTTGTAAACCCTGTCCGAAGGTTACGCCGCAAGATTGGCTGAAAAAACGGTATTTGCGGACTGTCGCTGACCTAGAATGCAGCGGAACCCTCAAGAGGCTGTCGCTTAAGCATGTTGGATTACAGTTCGCTCCTGCTCGCGGCGGCGCTGTCGGGCACGTGCCTTAGCATCACCATGTTTGCGATCTGGTTCACCGCGCCACAGGCACGCTTTGTGCTGACGGTGGCCTGCGGCATTCTCGTGCTCGTCGCACATGTCGTGTTGTTTTGGCATTACGCAAGAGATCCAAGCCCCTGGCTTTGCCAGATCGTGCTTGCGCTTCTCAGCCTCGGTTTCCTGATTATCTGCCTGTCGGCCATGCAATATCTCGGCATAGGCGACTACAGGCGCGCCATCTTGCCGACCTTGGTTGCGATGGCTGTTTGCACAGGCGCGACGTATCTCGGATTTGATGGTGTCGGCTTTATTGTCACCTACGCAACGGTAACGGCGCTGCTCTCGCTCATCGGAGCGATGTTCTGGATTGAGGGTGGTCACGATCGCCGGATATTGCTGGTCGTCTCGTTCCTGAGCGGCGTCTGTGCGCTGTCGTTCGGACTTTGCGGCGCGGTCCTGCTGGTCACGGGCCAATGGGTGCTGGGTGTTGCGCCCGACAATTGGGCCGAGCGGGTGAATTCCGTCGTGGCCGTCGCCTGCATGACCGGGCTCGGCGCATTGACGCTCTCCCTGCACCATTTGCAGGCGCAGATCGAATTGAAGGCCGAGACGATGACCGATCCATTGACCGGGCTGATGAATCGGCGGGCGTTGACGGCACTCTACGGCGAGCGGGTCTTCGGTCCGTTCATGTCCGTTGCCATGTTCGACCTTGACCATTTCAAGAGGACGAACGACGTATTTGGTCACCCGGTCGGCGACCAGGTTCTGTGCCGCTTTGCCGCCGTCATCAGGAAATACGCCCGGACCGGCGTCGACGCCTTCCGGTTGGGCGGCGAGGAATTCGTGCTCGTCATGTCGCGGATGACGGAAGAGAAGGCCTATGACATTGCGAGCAAGATCAGCGTCGCCTTCGGCACGGAAGTCGTGGCCACCCAACTCGGTCCGTTGCGAAGCACAGTCAGCGGCGGCATCGGCTTTGGCGGAACAAACGGCACCGGTCTCGACGATGTGCTGGCCGAAGCCGACGCAGCACTCTATGCGGCAAAGCGCGCCGGGCGAAATCGCGTCGTCGTCCGGGACCGGGCGAGCAAGGCCGACGGGCCGGCCTTGCGTTCTGCCTGATTGAGGTTTCTATCTTCTTGTTAGACCCATGATCTTGTCCGAAAACCGGATTCCACTTTTCGGGATCATGATCTATTCCGCCGCACCCAGATATTCCGACAGCGGCGGGCAGGAGCAGACAAGGTTGCGGTCGCCGGCGACATTGTCGATGCGTGACACCGGCGGCCAGTATTTTGCCGCCGTGTCGGCATCGCCGGCGGGGTAGGCCGCCTCCAGGCGCGAATAGGGATGGGTCCACTGGCCGGCCAACGCCTCGGCGGCGGTGTGCGGCGCATTGACTAGAGGATTGTCGCCCAACGGCCATTCGCCCTTCGCCACCTTGGCTGCCTCGCCGGCTATGGCGATCATCGCCTCGCAGAAGCGATCCAGCTCGCGCTTGGGCTCGGACTCGGTCGGCTCCACCATCAGTGTGCCGGCCACCGGGAACGACATGGTCGGTGCATGGAAACCATAGTCGATCAGCCGCTTGGCGATATCGTCGACGCTGATGCCGGCGCTGTCTTTGAGCACGCGGGTGTCGAGGATGCATTCATGCGCAACGCGTCCGTTGCGCCCTTTGTAAAGCAGGGGGAAATGCTCGCCGAGCCGCGTCGCCACATAGTTGGCGGAGATGATCGCCGTCTCGGTCGCCTGCTTCAGGCCGGAAGCGCCCATCATGCGGATATACATCCAGGTGATCGGCAGGATGGAGGCACTGCCGAACGGTGCCGCCGCCACGGCATGGGCCGAGCCTTCGGTGATGTGGCCGGGCAGATATGGCTTCAGGTGCGCCTTGACGCCGATCGGGCCGACACCGGGGCCGCCGCCGCCATGCGGGATGCAGAAGGTCTTGTGCAGGTTCATGTGGCAGACATCGGCGCCGATATCGCCGGGACGGGCGAGGCCGACCAGCGCGTTGAGGTTGGCGCCGTCGAAATAGACCTGGCCGCCATGGCTGTGGACCAGCGCACAGAGATCGCGCGCGCCTTCCTCGAAGACGCCATGCGTCGAAGGGTAGGTGAACATCAGCGCCGCGAGATTGTGCGCATGCTCGGCCGCCTTGGCCTGCAGGTCTTCCATGTCGATATTGCCGTCCTCGGTGCAGCGCACGACGACAACGCTCATGCCGGCCATGGCCGCGCTTGCCGGATTGGTGCCATGCGCCGAGGACGGAATCAGGCAGACGGTGCGATGGCCTTCGCCGCGTGAGCGGTGGTAGCCGCGAATGGCGAGCAGGCCGGCATATTCGCCCTGGCTGCCGGCGTTGGGCTGCAGGGTCACCGCGTCGAAGCCGGTGATCTCCGCCAGCCAGCCTTCCAGCTCGTCGATCATGGCGCGATAGCCTGTCGAATGGTCAGCCGGGGCGAAGGGATGCAGGTTGGCGACATCAGGCCAGCTCACCGGCATCATTTCGGCGGCGGCGTTGAGCTTCATGGTGCAGGAACCGAGCGGGATCATGGCGCGGTCAAGCGCCAGGTCCTTGTCGGACAGCCGGCGCAGGAAGCGCATCATGTCGGTTTCCGAGTGGTTTTCGCGGAAGACGGGCTGGGTGAGAAACTCGTTGCCGCGCGGTTTTCCTGGCATGGAACTGCTGGCGGCAACGCCGGCCTTGGCGCCGAAAAGTGCTGCGATCGCCTCCAGATCGGCTTCGGTGGAGGTCTCGTCGAAGCTGATGCCGACATGGTCGGCGTCGATGACGCGCAGCAGTCGGCTGGTCTTTTCTGCGGCGGCGGCAATCGCGCCGGCTCTGCCCTTCACTTCCACGGTCACAGTGTCGAAGCGGCTGTCGCCGAGCACCGAAACGCCCGCTGCCTTGAGGCCGGCAGCCAGGCGGTTGGCCAGCGTGTGGACGCGGCCGGCAATCGCCTGCAGCCCGGCAGGGCCATGCCAGATCGCGTAGGCCGTCGCCATATTGGCGAGCAGCGCCTGTGCGGTGCAGATGTTGGACGTCGCCTTGTCGCGGCGGATATGCTGCTCGCGTGTCTGCAAAGCGAGGCGATAACCGGGACGGCCCTTGCTATCCGTCGACTGGCCAACGAGCCGGCCGGGCATCAGCCGCGTCAGCCTGTCGGAGACGGCGCAATAGGCGGCGTGCGGCCCGCCAAAGCCCATCGGCACGCCAAAACGCTGCATCGGGCCGACGGCGATGTCGGCGCCAAGCCTGGCCGGCGCATCGGTCAGCGTCAGGCCAAGCGGGTCGGCGATGAAGACGACCAGCGCGCCGGCAGCACGGGCCCTGTCGATCGCTACCTTGTGGTCGCCGTAGACGCCGAATGTATCGGGCCAGGAGACCAGCAGGGCGGCGGTGTTGTCGTCGATCACCTCGCCGTCGACCTCGATGCCGAGCGGCTCGGCGCGGGTGCGCACGACGTCCAGCGTCTGTGGGTGCGGCGTGCCGGCCAGTGCCACCTTGGTGCGCTTGTCGCGATGATGGCGCAGCGCAATGCCGACAGCTTCGGCCACCGCCGTCGCCTCGTCGAGCAGCGAGGCCGACGCCACCGGCAGGCCGGTCAGTTCTGTCACCAGCGTCTGGAAGTTGAACAGCATTTCCAGCCGGCCCTGGCTGATCTCGGCTTGGTAAGGCGTGTAAGCCGTATACCAGGCCGGGTTCTCGAACAGGTTGCGCTGGATCACCGGCGGCACGTGGACGCCATGATACCCGGCACCGATGAAGCTCTTCAGCACCGTGTTCTTTGCCATCGTCGCCGCGAGCTCGGTCAGCGCTTCCGCTTCGCTTGCGGGGGCGGGCAGGGCCAGCGGCCGGTCGAGCCGGATCGACTTCGGCACTGCCTGACTGATCAGGGTCTCGACCGAAGGAACGCCGATCGTCGCCAGCATGGCTCTGACGTCATGGAGGCCCGGGCCGATATGGCGAGCCGAGAAGGGGTAGGGTGCTGCGGTCATCTTCCTGGTCCTGCTATCAACCAATATGGGCTTTGTAAGCGGCTTCATCGAGGAGTCCGTCGAGCTGGCTTTCATTGGCCAGCTTCATCTTCCACAACCACCCGTCGCTGGTTGCTGCCGAATTGACGAGTGAAGGATCCGATGACAGCGAGGTGTTGGCCTCGGTGATCTCGCCGTCGACGGGCGCGTAGACATCCGATGCGGCCTTGACCGATTCGACCACCACGGCGGTGTCGCCCTTGGCCAGCTTCCTCCCCGGCTCCGGCAGTTCGACGAAGACGAGATCGCCGAGCTGCTGCTGCGCGTAATCGGTGATGCCGACCGTGGCGATGCCGCCCTCGACGCGCAGCCATTCGTGATCTTCGGTGAAATAGGTCTTTGCCATTGAAATCATCCTTTGCGATAGCGATGGGGCGTGAAGGGCAAGAGGTGGATGTCGACCGGGATTTTCGTCCCGCGGACATCGGCGAACAGTTTTGCGCCGGATTTGGCAAGCGGCGTCTGGACGTAGCCCATGGCGACCGGATGACCGGCCGAGGGGCCGAAGCCGCCTGAGGTGACATGGCCGGCAGGGTTGCCGTCAGCATCGAAAAGGGCAGCACCGGCGCGCACCGGCTGGCGGCCTTCCGGCTTCAGGCCGACACGTTTTTGCGCCGGACCGCGCTCCAGGATGGCGCGCAGCGCATCGGCGCCGATGAAGGCGCCAGAGGCGCGAACCTCCTTGGGGATGGCCCACATCAGCCCGGCGCTGGCCGGATCGATCTCCGGCGTGATGTCCAGCCCGTGCAGGCACAGTCCGGCTTCGAGCCGCAGGCTGTCGCGGGCGGCAAGGCCGACCCACATCACCCGCTCGTCCTCGAGCAGCCTGGCGACGAGGTTTCTTGCATCCGCTTCCGGCAGGCCGATCTCGAAGCCGTCTTCGCCGGTATAGCCGGACCGGCTCATGAACCATTTTTCGCGCGGTTCGATGCCGTGCATGAACACCAGCGAACCGGTCTCGATGCCGGCGCGGGAAAGGGCAGCCCACGCCTCGGGGCCCTGTATGGCCAAGAAGACGCGGTCGAGCGCATCCACTTTTACATCGAAATCGCCCTCTGCACCGAAATTTTTGGCCAGTGCGCGCAGATGCTTTTCGTCGGCGGCGGCGTTGCCGGCATTGGCGACCATCATGAAGCGCTCGGCGCCGAGCCTGGTTACGATCAGATCGTCCAGAATGCCGGCCGCCTCATTGAGGAAGAACGTGTATTTGGACTGGGAAATCTCAAGCGCGCCAGCATCGAACGGGCAGGCGCGGTTCAGAAGCGGTGCTGCGCCCAGGCCGCTGATTTCGAACAGCTTCATGTGCGAGATGTCGAACAGGCCGGCATGCTCGCGGCTGTGCAGGTGCTCCTTCATCACGCCGGCCGGATAGGTCAGCGGCATCGACCAGCCGGCGAAGGCGCCGAAACGCGCACCGGCTGCCATGTGCAGATCTTCGAGGGGAAGGTGTTTGGTGTCGTCGCCCGTCATGTCATCTCCAGAGTCGCACGCAAGCGGCCGCGAATGGCGACCAGTCCGTGCCCCTCTGTCTGAAGCCTGAGAGACTCGCGCCCCGTAACTCTGTCGGCAGCGCTTACACCTTCGGCGCGGGGGCAAGCCCCGACTTTCCAGAGTGTCTTTCCCGTCTACGGTTCTTTTGCCTGAGAGATTTCGGGCGATTTCCCCTTCGGCGGCAGCTCTCGCTGCTCTCTCCCGCAAACAGGTAGGACTCGGTCAAGAGCCCTCGACTCGTCATCCATAGCCCGTGGACGACACCTTGTCACCTGCCGGCGACATTTTTACTGGCAAGTCTTCCGCGGGCCTTCTTTACAGGCAAGCCTTCGCTAACCACGCCGCTTGCCGGTTTCTCAAGACCTTGTCGATATACCGCATAAGGGCCGGCAATTACCGGCAGCGGGCGGGGAAGACAATGGGCGAATTGATCATGAGCGCGCCGGTGGCCGGGCTGACCTCGAAAAATCGGATCACGGCGGAAGACGTGGTCATGCTGCGCGGCGAAGTGTTCGGCGACGGCGTAGTAACGCGCGGCGAGGCCGAGGCGCTGTTTGCGCTCGACGCGACGGCGAGGGACAAATGCGCGGAATGGCTCGAGTTTTTCGTCGAGGCCGTCACCGATTTCATCGTCCACCAGGAAAAGCCGGCGGGCTATGTTTCGCAGGACAATGCCGACTGGCTGATCCGGACGATTTCGCGCGACGGCATGGTCGACAGCCAGACCGAACTCGAGCTGCTGGTGCATGTGCTGGAAGTTGCCAAATCATCGCCGAGCAAGCTTTCCAGCTATGCGCTGGAGCAGGTCGCTCATGCGGTTGTGGACGGCAAGGGGCCGCTGATGACCGGCGGCAGGCTTATCCCTGGGTCGATTGCCAAGGCTGAGGTCGAGCTGTTGCGCCGCATCCTTTACGCCTACGGCGGCGATGGCAACATCGCCATCAGCCGCGCCGAGGCCGAGGTGCTGTTCGAGATCAACGAGCGGACAGCGGCGGGCGACAACGATCCGTCCTGGAACGATCTGTTCGTCAAGGCGATCGCCAATTTCGTCATGTGTTCGGCCGGCTACGAACCGCCGGTGCGCGACGTGGCGCTGCGCCGGGATGCTTTTTTCGAACAGGCCGATCCGGAGATCGGCGGGTTCTTCAGCCGCATGGTGTCGGGTGGCCTGTCCGGCATTATGGAGGCCTATCTCTCACCGGGCGACGTCGAGGCCGAATGGGAATCGAGGAACAAGGCAGCCGAGGCACTGGCCCGCCGCGCCGAGACGGTCGATGCCGGCGAGGCCAAATGGCTCGCTGAACACATAGGCGACCGGCCGCTGCAGGAGAACGAGCGCGCGCTGCTGACGCTGATCAAGCACGCCTCGCCGGAAATCCACCCGGCGCTGAAGCCGCTGATCGACAAGGTTGCATAACAGGTCGCGACCCTATTGCTTGGCGGGCTCGGACTTAGCTGTCTCGAAGCGCAACATCCATTTGAAGCTGCCGAACCAGTAGCGGCGCACGCCGCCTATGGTGCCGTCGGCGGTGCGCGCGCCGATCCAGTTGTTGACGTATTGGATGAGGCGGACATCGTCCGGGCGCATCGCAAACGCTTCCGGCGTCCGCAACAGCGGGCCGCCCACCATCGTCAACTTCGCGTCATAGAGCCTGGCGGCCATCTGCGGCGTCGGCGATGTCGCGACCATTGCCTGTGCGTCGCCGCCGATGATCGCGGCGAAAACATCTGAGGTATTGTCGAAAGACAGGATGGTCGCCTTGGGAAAAGCTTCCTTCGCGGCGGCTTCATCGGTGGAATTGGACAGCACGGCGATCTTGTATCCCGGCGCCGCCACTGCCTTTCTCGGCCTTTTCCCAAGGCTGGCGATCGTCGCAACCATACGGATATCGGCGGTACCGGTCTGGTTGGAGAACACCACCTCGCGTGCGCGTTCCGGCGTGCTGGCGTAGCCCGCCGCGATCATGTCGAAATCACCCTTGAGCAGTCTTGTCTTGAGGTCGTTCCAGGGCACCTCGACCAGCTTCAGGTCGACGCCGAGATCAGACGCCAGCGCACTGGTCAGGTCGACATCATAGCCGGCGAACTTCCCGTCGGCCTTCTTGAGGATCCATGGCGGGTTGAGCGCCACGCCGATCGTCAGTGTCTTCTGGTCGATGATGCGCTTGAGGCTGTCGTCCGCCCGGGCTGGCAGCAGCGACAAAGCCAACCAGGCAGAAAGGGCAAGTATAGTTGTGGCGATCATCTTAGCGCGCATTAATATAACCTCGCTGAGCCCGTCCGGTTGTCAGATTTACACAGAGGTGCCATTCTGTCGATAGCGGACCCTGATGGAGAGTTGCGATGTCGACACGGATGACGGTTACCGGTTCGATGATGTTCCTGGTTTGCATCCTGGGCAATCCGGCGAAGCTTTCGCTGCTGCCGGCGGCAGCGCAGGCTGCGGGGGCAAAACGCGTGGTCTGCTCCAGCGCCGATTACCGCTATTCCTATTGCGGGGTCGATACGCGCCGCGGCGTGCAGTTGACCTCCAGGCTGTCGAAGGCGCGTTGCGTATACGGTAGAAGCTGGGGCTATGACGGCGGCGGCATCTGGGTCGACAATGGTTGCTCGGCCGAATTCGCAGTCGCCGGCCCCAACCGCAATCCCTCTGCTGGCGACGTCGCCGCAGCCATTATCGTCGGCGGCGTGGTAGGCGCCATTCTCGACAACGGCAATTCGCATCGCCATCATTCCGATAATTACTATCCGAAGCCGCGCCCGCGCCGTTACGACCAATTGATCGATCCGACGCCGCAATTCGACAATCAGGGCAACCCCAACTTCGATACCCACGGCAACTACCAGGGACCGCATGGGCTGGGCAAGCTTGTCACCCCTGACGACAATCCTGACCTGAATCCGGCCCTGCGCAGCGACGGCGACGACAGCGACGACGACAGTTAGATGAAGCTTAGGTCAGGTTTCGGTCAGATGCCGCCGTACCAGTCGTAGCCATTGTCCTCCCAATAGCCGCCTCTGCCGCCGCCGATATTGGCGAAGCCGTCGACCAGCTCGATCTTGTAGAGGTATTTCGGCATCTTGTAGCCGAGCTGGCGCTCGACGCGGACGCGCAGCGGCGCGCCGTTCTCGACCGGCACCGGCTTGCCGTTGAGGCCATAGGCAAGGATCGTCTGCGGATGACGGGCATCGACCAGGTCGATCGAGCCGTAATATTTGATGTCGCCGGCCAGGCTGCGGTCGATCGTATCGAGGCAGTGGAACATGACGTAGCGCGCCTGCGGCTTGACCACTGCCTGGTCGAGCACCAGCGACAGCGGCGTGCCGGTCCATTTGGCAATGCAGCTCCAGCCTTCGACGCAGTCGTGGCGGGTGATCTGGGTGCGGCTCGGCATGTTCATCAGCTGCTCGCGGCTCAGCGACAGCGGTTTTTCGACGAGGCCTGAAACCTCCAGCCGCCAGTCGGCGAAATCGCTGGCGAGCAGGCCCTTGTAGAAATCGTCGTCCGGTGCGGTGACACCGTTCGGCCGCTGCGGCTGGCGAATGTCGGCCTCGGTGAACTCCGGCGCCAGCGCATCAGCGCCGGCAAGCAGTCGCTGCGCCCGCCAGGTCAGGCCATTGGCGCTTTCGAGGAAGCTGCGCAGGCTGTCGCCGACGCCAAGCTGGCTGTCGAAGGCGTCGCAGCCCGACAGCATGATGCCGGAAAGGCCGAGGCTGGCCGAGGTCAGGAACTTTCTTCGGCTTATCTGTAGCTTGGGGCTGATCTCGAATTTCGCCATGTCAGGCACTCCTCTCTGGCGCATTGTCGCCATGCGCCGGCGGGTCGGTTCGGTACCACCCGGTGATGATGGAGCGCAGCTCGTTAATCGGGCCGGCGGCCAGGATCATCAGGATGTGGATAATGAAGAAGGCGACGAGCAGCAGCATCACCGTGAAATGAATGGTGCGCGCCGTCTGCCGGCCGCCGAGCAGATCATTCAGGAACGGCAGCACCGAATCCATGCTCGGCGACATGGCAAGGCCGGTGATGATCATCAGCGGCAGCAGCACGAACAGCACGCCGCCATAGGCCATCTTCTGCAGCGTGTTGTAGTCGCGCGTGTGATGGAACCTGAGCTTGGCGTGCTCGACAATGTCTCGCGGCAAGCGCCTGAAATCATCGAGGCGCGGGGCAAGATCGCGGCGCAAATGGCCGTTGATCAGGCTGGCGACCAGCCAGACCAGCAGCGTGGTGGTCAGCACCCAGGCAAAGAAGAAATGAACGACGCGCGCGGTGCCGAGATCGTAATAGGAAGGGATCGTCGCCCAGGACGGGAAGGCACGGGAGGTCTCCTGGCCGGCCGGACCCGACCAGCCGAGCACGCCAGTGGTATCGAAGCGCTTGCCGAAGATTTCGGTATAGCCGCGCGGGCCAGTCGCCGTATTCTCGGCGCCAATGGCGAAGACGGTGTTGTTGTAGCCAAAACCCGACTCCTTGCCGATATAGAGCTGCGGGCGGGCGTTGAAGATCTGCAGGCCGGAAAGCAGCATGAAGAACAGCGCGATCGCCCACAGCCAATGCGTCAGCCGCGTCCAGCGCGACTGCCGATAGATCAGCGTCGCATCACTCGGCGCGGCGGTATCTGCTCCGGCGGCTTGGTTTCTGGCAAGCGATTCCATTTGTTGTTCCCTCCGGCCGCGCGTTCGTCGCGGCCTCGTCAGATCTCTTCTCCTCCCAATACGTCGCCAGCCTAAGCGATGTTTCACCCGATCACGGATTTATTACGGACTGCCGAGGCTGACGGCGAGGTTGACCGCGGCTGCCACGATGACCGTGTTGAAGAAGAACGACAGGATCGAGTGCACAAGCACGACACGGCGCATTTGCGAGGTCGTGATGTTGGTGTCGGCGGTTTGCGCCGTCATGCCGATCACCGTGGCGAAATAGAGGAAATCCGAGCCTTCCGGCCGCTTGCCGCCCGGGAAGTCGAGGCCGCCGACCGGAATTTTCTTTTTTGTGTCGCCATCCATCGCATCGCCATCCAACCAGTAGATATGCGCGTAGTGAAGTGCGGCCATCGCATGGATGGTCAACCAGCCAAGCGGGATAGACAGCAGCGCCACCGTAAGCTCGACGGTGTCCGCGCTCTTCTCCCTGTTGATCAATTGAAACAACGAAATGATGGCAATAGCGACGACAATCAGCGTGACCGCGAAGATGGCCAGTACCGGCAGGTCCGTGTCGCCTGCATTCTTGCGCAGATAGCTGCCGGTAAGCCGCGGCATATGGGCGATGACAAGAACGAGATAGGCGGCAAAGAACACATTGGCGCCGATCGAATAGGCAAGCGGCGCACGCCAGACCAGCGCGGCGCCAAAGGCTGCCACGCCGATGCAGGCCGACACCGCGAACGGCGTGTGGGGTCGCATGGGCATTTTGGTCGGGGTACCAGTCGCCATGGCCTTCAGTCCGCAGACGCGGATTTCAGCGCCCGCCGTAGGATGCGGTCAAGCTCGCCGAGGAACCGCGAGCGGTCCTGCGGCGCGAAGCTCGAATTGTAGCCCTTGCTTTCGCCGGTCTCGCGCAGATGCTGCTTGAGATCGCGCATTGCCACCGCCATGCCGATCGTTTCGGGCGTAAACGGGCGTCCGGTCGGACCAAGCACATGGGCGCCAAGCGCCACCGCGCGCGCGGCAAGCGGGATATCGGCGGTCACCACAATGTCGTTGGACCGGGCATTTTCGGCGATCCAGTCGTCGGCGGCATCGGCACCCTTGGAGACGACGACATTGCGGACCATCGGATCGCGCGACGGACGCAAGCTGCCATTGGAGACGAAGGTGACGACGATGCCGTGCCGCTCAGCGACTTTTTCGACCTCGGCCTTCACCGGGCAAGCGTCGGCATCGACGAGAATAGCAGGTGCGGGCATTGTTGTTCCAAATGTGAAAGAGCCGGGCGGCGTCGCCCGGCTCGATCGATGATAGTCGAGCGGCTACTAGGCCGGCAACGCGCCGGATCGCTTGGCCGTCCAGGTGGCGATATAGTCCATCAGTCCTGGATTGAGGCAATCATAAGGTTCGAGCCCGATCGACTTCAGCTGTGACCTTATGCCGTCCATGCGGCTCGGATCGACACCGGACTCGATGATCGAGGAGACAAAGGCGGTGAAGCCCGGCGGCGACCAGCCGTCTTCCTGGAAGCGTTCCGGATGGATGAAGGACAGCCCCTTGAAAGCGTGGTCGCGCTCGACCGGGCCGTGCATGTGGACGCCGCAGCCGGTGCAGGCATGGCGCAGGATCAGCGCGCCCGGATCGACGATCTTCAGCTTGTCGCCGTTTTCGGTCACCGTCACGTCGTTTGTACCGGCAACCGCCACGACCGAGAACAGCGCGCCTTCCGGCTTCCAGCATTTGGTGCAGCCGCAGGCATGGTTGTGGGCGATCTGGCCCTTGACCTTCACCTTGACCGGGTTGCTGGTGCAGGCGCAGACCAGCGTGCCGCCGGCAAAGTCGGCCTTTTCCCGTGGCAGTCCATTGTCGATTTTAGGATGCAGTTTTTCCGGCATTTTTGTCTCCTCCCGTGTTGAACATCTGCATTTTTCGGCCGTTGGCTGGTTAGCCGACGGCTTTCTTCTCGTCAGTAAACCACCACGCTCCTGATCGACTTGCCTTCATGCATCAGGTCAAAGCCCTTGTTGATGTCCTCGAGCTTCAGCGTGTGG